>NZ_JBJURI010000029.1:0-92963 GCF_046098255.1 Paenibacillus jiangxiensis | reverse complement strand
CGGGAATGTGTCACATCACGGGCACTCGTAAACACCTTTCCCAAAATCCACTTGGTGTAATAGGCTTGCTTGGCCTGCTCGTGCTCGTACTGACTGATCAGCCCCTGCAGCGCCAAACTGGCCAAATGTTTCAGCGTGTGCAAACCGCCTTTAGAAACTCCATCTACAGAACGACTCGTTCCTGTACTGCGGACAGGAATCGCTGCGGTTGCCATCAGAACCGCACCTACTGCCACCCCTCCGGGTCCTGCTGCCATCGCAGCTCCCGCCACTGCTCCCATCGCTGGAATCGACCCGAGCAGCTTGGACACCGTGCCCAGCAGGGAATCAGACTGCTTCTTCTCTGCGGGCGTCGTCACTTTGGCAGTGACGGGCGGGCGGGCCGCAGCCGAAGCGGCGCTTTCCGCTTTTGCTGCTTGTGCCGCTTCATATGCTTTGATGCTCATGAGCGGCGGCTCTGGTACAGGCGGAAGGTCAGCCACATAGACGGGAGCTTTTATCGTGCCTTCCTGATGAATCACCGGCGCTTTGGCATCCGTCTCCCCGTCGAGCACCATGCTGCTGGCCCCGCCTTTTAAATACAGCCCCGTCCCGGCTTGAAGCGACAAGGTCTGGCCTGCATCCAGTTTGATGCTGCCGCCTTTTACCTCAATATCACCCGGGCTGCTGACGGTAATGCCGCTGCTTTCATGCAGCAGAATGGACATTTCACCAGGAGTGGAGAGCGTCAGGCTGTCTGCCGCCATCTCCATGCCGCTGCCGCCCGCATGCCGCCATGCCTTCACCCCCGGCTCCCCTTGCGTATACCGCTGCTGCCGCAGCGAATCGGTCACAAAAGCCTCTGCTTCACGGGCCGTTGGCAGGTACAGCTGCACTTGGTCCCCAATCTCCGGCATATCATACCAGCCGCTGTGCCCCTCCGCGACATAGCGGGTCGCCACCGGAAACCAGCAGGCGGTAGCCTGGTCCTGCTCAGGATCAATGTCCAGCTTCACCTGCACACCATCCTGCTGCACCTGAAGCACCTTGCCCATCAAGGTAATGCCGGCAGCCTGCTCATTCTCATAACGGGCATACCGGATATCCTGCTCTGCTTGCAGATCGTATACGGTGTACAGCAAGCCATCCCGCAGCCGGGTCACAGCCCGGACAACGACAAGCTCCTTGCCATCACCAATCGGCAATGTAACGAAATCACCCAACGCAAAGTACTGCAAACTTTCAAAGGAGTAAATCATATACGAGCCGTCCCGTTTCCCCTGCGATCCTGCTCCTGGTTCATAAAAGGTTTTGCGTACCCGGTAAGAAACCTCCCGATACAGCTTGAACAACTTCCCTTCCGGCATCCCGAAAAAGAGCTTGGGCGACGCAGCCGTCACCTCCGGCACCAGCACAGACCCAAAGCGAGAGGCAAGGCGCTTAAGGAACGCCCAATCCGTCTCCTGATATTGTAAAACAAAAGCCCCTAACTTGGCACGGTCCGTCACGGTGTCGATCAAATCGCCGTACCTGTACTTCCGGACCAGCGCAGTGACCAAGTCGTCATAGGTGCGATGAATATCCTGAAAGGAGCGCTTTTTCAGCAAAATATCCATCTGATACGAATGCGAAGCGGCCTCCAGCTCAAAGGTATACACGCCCCGAATACATTGCACTGACATGCGTGTGACAAGGCCATGAAACAGTCTTCTTACCGATTGCCCCTGCTCATCCAGCTGGCGCAGAACAATCGGCTCCTCCTCCATACTCTGACCGATACAGGCGGCACCCTGCTCCTCGGGCAGCACCCCGCTGATATGTAAATAAGCGTGCTCGTTGATCGCTCTCGTAATCTTCAACTTTTCGATATGCTGAGGCTGAAAGGGACCATAAAGGCGCAGACTTTCGTACCCGATCCCGTTGTCGTTGTGCGATACACTCAAATGAATTCCCGACTCCTTTCCCCATGACAAGCGGCCTCCCTGCCGCAGCCGTTAGTCCAGCTCCTGCCCGTCATTTTCAATCCGGATATGTCCGCAATACAGACACTGCTGCGTGCAATTCTGCGTCAAGGCCGGTTGGCCCTCAATCAGCACGTCGCTCTTGCCGCTCAGCCAAGGCATGGTCAGCACAGGCACGCACGGTGCCTTTTTCACACCGTAGATGTCCACCATCTCGCTGGCTTTCACCGCCGGATTGAGCGGGCTGAAGCAGTTCCCAAAGGATTCGATGTTCACACCCGGCACGTAATCCGCAATATTCATTTGTGCTTTATTTTTGACGTACACCCCATGGCTGAAAGGCCGCTTCAGCCGCGTTGGCTGCGTTCCGTAGCTGCAGCTCAGAATGGCGCCTGCGACCACATAGCTTTTCTTGGCTTCACTTCCGGGGTTTACTTGCACTTCTTCCATCATCTATCCCTCCCTGGCTTCCATCTCGATTCTTTCCACCCGAATCCCGGTCAAGGACCGGCGCAGCAGGCTTTCCGCCACCGACAGGTGGATATAAATATAGGGCTCCAGCAGCCCGCCAATCCGCAAAACGGGCGGCATCCCCTCCACTTGGCGCAGCACTAGTTGCTTCAAGGTCTGGTCGGGGTAACGCTCCGACTGGTTGGACAGGCAGTCCATCACCGGAGGGCGGAGCACCCAATACGCCTCCTGCCTGGCTTGCTCAAAGTCTGTCAATATAGCCGCTTTCCAGGCAAGCTCTGGCATGTATTTTTCCAGCAAGCCCTTCACCCGGTCAGAAACGAGCGGCAAAGGATATTCGAGAAAATCCGGGTATACCGTCCGTTGATCCGTATATACACTTAAAAAAAGAGAGGTCTCCTGAGTCTCTGGCGACCGGGTTACCGACATGACTTCCTCAACCTGCAGACGGGACAGGGAAGAAGGCTCTACCCGATGCTGCACACGCTCATCCGCCATCAGCCGAAAATATCTCATTTCTGCTCCTCCCCTTCCAAACCGACGGCTTCGTGGCGCTGTTCGTCAGTAAACACTACGCCCTGCAAATTTGCGCCTGTAAAATCAGCACCCTCTAAACGAGAGCCTGTAAAATCAGCGCCCAGTAAACAAGCGCCCGTAAAATCTGCCCCCAGCAGACGGGCCTCTGCAAAAGAAGCGCCTTTCAAATCAGCCCCCGCAAAGCTGGCCTCCGTCAAATCCGCGCCAATAAAATTAGCCTCAGCTAAATCCGCCCCGTTAAAGGAAGCCTTCTTCTGCAGCACAGCATCCCTGAATATCGCCCCGCGCATCCGGGCAGCCTTAAAGCTGGCTCCTTTCAAATCCGCCCCTGTAAAATCCACTCCCGCATATCCAAAGGGCTCCCAATCCAGCATAGGGTCAGGCCCATATCCTGCACTGCCTGTTACGGTATCGAATACGGCACCTTTCAAAGAACAGCCGCTAAAATCAGCCCCGTGCAGCATACTGTAAGCAAAGCCGGCCTCATCCAGCTCACATTCCCGCCAGACGGTTCCCACCAGCACGCATCGTTGTAAACGGGAGCCTTTCATCCCGACCCGTCGAAAGGCGGTATAACGAAAATCCAGCCCGCTGTAATCTCCATCCGGCAGTTCCACCTGAGTCAACACCTGATAACAGTATGCATCCTCCCGCCGTTCCTCCAGCCACTGCTTCACCTCGTTCGCGTCCCGCAGCGTGCGGTCTTCTTTATAGACAGAGATGCTTTGGTCCAGATACTCTCCGACACGGACTTCAAATACCTCTGCCCGGTCCAGCTCCTGAAACTCCGGCAAATGCACCGCACGCCGCATCGCGAGACGCATCACATTGACGAAGATCGAGTGGATAGGCAAGGCTGCCTCCAGCATCGCCTGCTCCAATTCCAGCGCGGATAAGGAAGCTTGCTGCTCCCCCGCCGCTGCCTGCAGCTGCCGCTGTAAATCAAGCCAATAAGAGCACAGCCAGCCCGCGTCATACTCGAACCGGATCGGCTCGGGATCAAGCACCCACAGAGCATCCGACGCCTCCACCAGATAGGCAGGCTGATTCTCCAGCCAGGTGGTGCGCAGCATGGAGAAGGTGATATACGCGATTTTTCCTTTTCTCCCTTGAAGCTGCTCCTGCCGAATGGCCCGGCAATAGCTGCGAAAGGCTTCTACACAGGCTTGAATCCGCTGCTCCTCTGTTTCCTTGAACTGCATTGCCCACTGTCCGCGCAGCAGTGCCCATGCCTCGTCCAGGCGCGAGTGCTGCTCCGCTGCATGTACCGTTTTTTCCAACATGGTCTGCCCCCTAGTTCGACTTCACTTCGCTGCCCTTCATATCCGCCGAACCGCTCAGCTGAATATAACTGCCGTTGCAATCCATGCGCAGCTCGCTGCCTGCGGACAGATTCATTTTTTTCCCGGCCGACATGCTTAAGTTGCCACCCGCCGAAATGTTGACCTGCTTGTTGCTGACGATGTGTATGCCTGCCTGATCGTCCAGCCTGATGAAAATGGAGCCGTCCTTGCCCGTAACGACCAGCTCGTTCGGCCCAAGGCGAACCTCCTTCCCATGAGGGGTGCGCCAGATTTTCAGCTGCGGATTCGTGAATTTATTATGCGGACCGCTCCCCGATGCGCGTCTTACCGCACTGCCTGCAATGCCATCCTCTTCACGACTGCCCGGAAAATATATCGAGACAGGATCACCGATCTCCGGCATAACGTACCAGCCCGTATGTCCCTCAGCACTATAGGCCGTGGAATAATTGAGCCAATACGCCTTATCCTTGTCCTGCTGCTTGTCACAATCGAGATGGATGCGCACCTGATCCTGGCGAACGTCAATGACCACCCCGCTTAAAGACGCCCCGGCCAGCTTTTCCTGGTAATAGCTTTTCTGCCGCAATCCCTTGTAGGAAGCGAGTGTGTACTGGTGCCGCAGCAGCCCCTGCCTCATTTCCGTATATGCCTCGACCACGTACAAGCTGTGCCCTTGGAAGGTGACCTGTGCCCCCAAGTCCAGCACATCATCGGTCTCAACCTCGTAGACAATAAAGTCGTTTTCAGCAACATTGGCCTGCTCATTTTCCTGAAAATAACGAAACGGCAGCATCCGCTTGCGCACGGTATAACGGGTATGATCCAGCACGGCCTGCCCGGGGCTGTCCTCAATCCCAAAGTAAAACTTGGGGCTGTCAAAGCGTGCCGCAGGCATTAAGCTCGTATGGTACCGTGAGGCCATACGTCTCAGAAAAGCCCAATCCGTCTCCTGATACTGGATGGCGATCCGTCCGATTTGGGCTCCATCCGTCGCCCCGTCGATCACCTCCAGTCCTTCGTAATCCGCTCCGATCACATCGAGCATTTGCGGAATGGTCATTTTTGTATCCTGAAAAGAACGGGTACGCTGCCTGATATCCATGCGATAGGTATGGGAAATGGCCTCAACCTCCAGATAGTAGACTCCCCGCACCGCTTTCACTTCCACCGACAGGGCAATTCCGCTGAACAGCGGCTTGCTCTCCCCCGATTCTTCGCGCTGGCTGACCTCAATGACGGTATTCATCTCCGTTGTCTCCACATAGCTGTCGCGCTTGTCTTCCGGGATCACACCTGTAAAATACAGGCGGGTATGCTCGTTAATTTTCTTGGTCAACGTCAGTTGTTCCAGATCGACCAGCTCATAGGGTGAAATTATAATATTGTCATATCCCAGCTTCACAGCGAATCCACTCCTTGCTCATATACGTTGTTAATCGAAGATGGACGAATACGAAGCGATTGCGCCATCTCCTCCGCGGCAGGCATCCACGCCTCCAGCTCCGGTTCCATACAGTTGAATCCTCCAATAGCCACCTTCCCGTTGCAGATAAAAAGCAACATCTGGTTGAACAAATTCACATCGATCCCTGCTGATATGAAACGAATTATTCCAATAGATAGTCCGGATCGATTGACGATCATTTCAACTCCGATCCAATTGCGGATCGGCTGGACAGAGCGGAGGACATCGGCCATTTCCTCCGTGAATTCCTGGAGTTTGTCGGCTTCCAATGCGGTTTCCGTATGATTGATGGTGATATTCACCGCGCCTTCCGACGAAGAATAAATCACTTCAGGGCGATGCTCAGAAGGATACTTGAATTTAGCCTGCTCCGGTGGCATCAGGTCGAACGATTTGGGAATGCTCACCTCCATCTGTCCGTCCAGAATGGGCTGCGGCTCCAGGGTAATGAGCTCATCGCCCATCCGCAAAGCTCTATTTTGCCCGGCATTTGGCTGGTTTGTCCCTTGTAAGGCGGTTTGTGCTTTACTTGCATCTGCATTGTTAGATGCTGCATGGCTGTTCAGGCGATTTCTGAGGTTAAGGATATGCTCGTCCATATAGTCCATAGCCGCGGTCCTTTCAGTTAAGAAATGAGTGTATTTTTAAGAGGATATATTTAACATAGACCCTTTTAAAAGTAAGTATCGGACATACCATACTTTTTGTCTATGTTTTTCATTGTTAATAGTTCCCTTTTCCTATGAATATACAGAAAAACGAAGCCTTCTACTTTGTATGTTATGAGGCGCTCCGAGAACGAAGCATTCCTCCCATCGCTGTTGATCCCCAATTTCTAATGAATTGACTTTTATGCAGTAGAAATTCGGAATCAAAGGCGAACGCTGCCGCTTTTCCGGAATTTCTTCGTTCTCTCCGCTGCTGCGTGCATATTCCCACATAAAAACAAAGAAAACATCGTTCCTTGGTGAAATCCCAAGGCACAAAAAAAACTGGCGTACTCCAAGAGCAACGCCAGTTTCCATATTCTATTTTTCTCTTCCGCTTCGATTGGAATTTAATAAACTTAAACTGTTAATTTCATGACTCCAGCATCAATTATAGCCCTTGCTTGTTTTAAGATTCCCTCTGTAAATAATGCTCATGCTGACGAATGGTAGTGAATGTAATTCCGCTATATTCATCTCGGTCCCCTGATTCCTATATAGCGTTCTTTTGCCACGATTTCAGCTCGAGAGGTGTGAAAAAAACAATATTCCCGATGGGGATCTTCTCGATGCAGCTCGGTGTAACGTTTTAGCGCCTTGGTTGAATCGTCATAAGAATCAATCACAACCATCTCTTCAATGTAACGATGACCCTCCTTGGAGTACGCTTTCGTAGCCTCCAGGACGACCCACTCGTCAGGAAATCGTTCTTTAACCTCACTCCAGCGCATCTTCAGCACCTCCAGTAGAATAACTAAAGTTATTTTACCACAATAAGCCTAGGTTTTTTCTCATATCCTACCGCTCCCGATGCACAATATAATCCAGTAAATGCTTCAGAAAAGCGTTGCCGCGCGGCAGCTCCTTCAAGGCGTCCATGGCGAGGCAGTAGTGGTTCCACATCTCCTTCGTGGCACCCTCCCGGCCCAGCACCGTGACGAAGGTGGAACTGTTGTTCTCCGCATCCTTGCCTACCGGCTTACCGAGCAGGTGCACGTCTCCCTCCAGATCCAGCAAATCATCCTTGATCTGAAAAGCAATACCCGTATGATAAGCAAACTTCTTCAGAGCGTCCATTTCCTTCTCCGGCGCCTGAGCAAGAATGGCAGGCATCACCAGGCAGGCCTCGAACGCAATCCCCGTTTTGTAAAAGCACATCGTATTCAGCTGCTCCAGCGTTAACACTTGGCCTTTGGAGTTCAAGTCCATCATTTGCCCCATGCACAGATCCTCCGCCTTTTGCGCCGAATACCGCATGAGTGCCAGCACGGTCTTCGGATCGAACTGCTCCTGCGAAAGTGAAGCCTGCTCCTGCGTCGCCCGCTGGATCAGGAGCAGCCCGGTCAATTCAGCCGTAGAGCTGTTGTGCACCTCATGCAGCGTCGGGCGGCCCCGGCGGGTGGAGGCATTATCCTGTGTGGGCAGATCGTCGAAGATCAGGGATGCGGTATGCATATATTCCAGCGATCGCAGGAGCGGCATGATGGCCGCTGCATTCAGCCCGTATTGGTGGACACCCATGACCCAGGTCAGGATCGGCCGCAGACGTTTGCCGTCCCCGTTCAAACTGTAGTTGGCCGCATCGATCAGCGGCTCTTTCATCGGCGGCACTCCGTTATGCTTGGCAATCTGCAGGGTGCTGTTAATCTGATGGCGTACTTTTTCAATGGTTGCTGAAAAGTCTTCTTTTTCCATACGGTCGTTCTTTAAATTCGCAATCACCTGATCCCGCAGCAGCTTGTCGAAGAAATCCACATCCACCGCTTTGCGCACCATATACTGGATCAGATGATTGAATTCGGGGATGCCGGACGTTAAAATCATCATGATCTCGTTGTACTTTTCGGCTCCAACACGTTCCCTGCAGCGCTTGAGCCCGTTGATGGCACGATCCAGGATGACCTCTCGGCTCTTGGGATCAGATTGATACACATGATGGATCAGATGAGAGATGACCGCCCAGTATAATTCAAAAGGGTTAATCAGATCGGGGCGCTGCTCCCGGTACTTCAAATAATAGGTGTAAGGCGTGACGGCGCCGTCGTTCATATCGTCAAACATATCCGCAAAATCATCAGCCAGCTGGTTATAGATACCATAATAAAAAGTCCGCTGGTCAAAACCCTCATCCCCGGCAGCGCTCAGCACGGAACGGGCGATCAGGCGGGAGGAAGCTGATTTGAGAATGATGGGGATATAGAGATCTTCATTGGCGTAATCCGCATTTGACAGGTTCTTCATGCGGTCTATTTCCTGTGAATGAAAAAACACATAAGACTGCTCGAAAAAAACTTTCTGTGTCTCCGGCCGCTGATAACCTTTAATATATTCAAATGCTTCCCGCAGCTCCGCATGCACGTACCGGATCAGTTCCATGTTCGTTCCGGACCATTCCCCTATTTTCGGTACCGTACCCGTCAGCAGCGCGGTGCGTATCATGTGGGAATATTTCTTTTTCTCCTGCGGGGTCAGCACCTGCGAATCCAGCAGATCGTCAATAAAAGGATAGGTCAGGCCATAGGAATAGCCAAGTCTGATGGCCTCATCCAGTCTGCGGGAACGTTCCTCACGCGGTGCTTCATCACCCAGTTCTTCCAGCACATGCAGCACGACCCCGAGAATGATCTTGATCAGCTTGCGCTGGGCCTGCTCGGCATCCATGCCTTCCGGAATGTTGGCGGCCACCGCTCTAAGCTTATGGATAAGCCAGATGACGGCCGTTTCTATACCTTCCTTCTGTGCCCACCGGTACAGACTGGACAGGCTGATGAGCTGCGGCTGCTCTCCCCGTTTTGATGTGGAGGAACGAAGCAGCTGTTTCTTGATGTCAGCAGCCATCCGCTGAATCCGCAGCTGCGTGTCAGGTGAATTCAGCGCTTGGCCCAGGTCCCGCATATACAGATAAGAGACGCTTCGGTCCAAATAATCATCCAGCTTGCCTGTGTACTCGAGCCATTGCATATATGCATGAACATCCCGGTGATCCGGCTTTCTTTTTACCCGTGAAAAAAAGGACAGCCACGAATGGCGGCGGATATGCTTCTGCTTCCACAGCTGAAAATCTTCCGTTAACGTTGGTACATAAGACCTCTCGGTGACCTGCTCATGAAGGGCTGCAAAATACCTGGCGGCCTTCTCTTCAGCCAACAGGTAACATGCATCGGCGTCATTTATCATTTCCTCGTACATACGGTGCATGACCTCAACTTTTGTAGTGTATTAGCTTATTTATCATACTACGGGAAAGAATCGTTTAAGTTACGAAATTGTTGGGTATGAAGGGAATGAGGGTATACTGCGATATACTTAAGAAGCGAAAAGTGCCTACTTCTATTCACGGTCAGGACTGTTTATTATAGATATTGTGGCTGTCTTAAATGAGCGGACGGCACCTGTAAGTGAAAACTAAATTTCAGGAGGGAATTTTGTCATGCCTAAAAATTTGCAGGATACTGTGACTTTGCATAATGGTGTAAAAATGCCTTGGTTTGGACTGGGTGTATTTAAAGTGGAGGACGGTCAGGAAGTGATTGACTCTGTTAAATATGCCATTAAAGCCGGATACAAAAGCATTGATACCGCCAAAATTTATGAAAACGAAGAAGGCGTCGGACAAGGGATCCGGGAATCAGGCATTGCCCGTGACGAACTGTTTGTGACGACGAAGGTATGGAACGCGGATCAAGGGTATGAATCCACACTGAAAGCCTTTGATACAAGCCTGCAAAAGCTGGGCCTGGATTATCTGGATCTGTATCTGATTCACTGGCCAGGGAAAGACAAATATAAAGAAACCTGGAAAGCTCTTGAGAAGCTGTACAAAGACGGCAGAGTACGTGCCATCGGTGTATCGAACTTCCACGTTCATCATTTGGAGGATTTGCTAACAGATGCCGAAGTGAAGCCCATGGTCAACCAGGTGGAGCTTCATCCGCTGCTTACGCAGGTAGAGCTTCGGGAATACTGCAAAAAGCAAGGCATTCAAATTGAAGCCTGGTCCCCGCTGGCGCAGGGCCAATTGCTGGATAACGAGGTGTTGAAGGAGATTGCCGGCAAGCACGGAAAATCTACAGCACAGGTTATTTTGCGCTGGGATCTGCAGAACGAAATCGTCACCATTCCAAAATCCATCAAAGAACAGCGCATTATCGAAAATGCCGACGTGTTCGACTTCGAATTGTCTGCTGAGGATATGGACAAAATTAATGCCCTGAATCAAAATCACCGTGTAGGTCCGGATCCGGATACACTTTTATTCTAATTGTTGATGAGGCGCCCCGAAGGTCCGCTGACCTGGGGCCCTCCTTTTTTTGCTCCGAGACGTTCCGAGCTCGCAGTATTCCTCCCTTAAGGAACAGCCCCCTCTTTATTCCCCTACGTGCTTTTCCAGTAAAATCTCATCCCGGATTGGGATTCCCTGTTCGGAAAACAAAGGGATGGAAGGTTTGATCTCTCTTGCTTTGTCCACGGCATTGGGATAGATCGCAACCATCTGATAGCCCCTTTTTTGGTAAAATAGCAGCGCACGAAGGTTATCGTTTGTTGTGATCACCTTAACCTGTGGCAAATTCCTCTCCTTGGCCCGCGCCTCTACCTGCCGCAGCAGCCGGGTCCCGATTCCTTTGTTCTCTTCGATGGCGTCAAGAGAAATAATTTCGCAGTGATGATCATTAACAGTATAGGTTACTAAGCCAATGATCTTTTCATCTTCTCCCAGCACCGCGAAACCATCCAGTTGATCACATTGATACATGCCGGTAGAGACGACCATTTCCGGGCTTCCCCAGTGGGTGTTGAAGAAATGAATCAGCTTCTCTCTGTCTAACTGGTGAACGGCAACCAACCTCATAATATTAAGCTCCTTTAACGATTAACTTCCTTGTGTAAATGGAGGCGAACCTCCCCATTTCTCTTCAATCTTCAAATCCGGACGTGACGTATGAAGAAAATATATTTCCATCGCATATCAACTCACCTCGGATAACTTTTTTCAAGTATAGCAAAAGAAAAACATCAATCGACGTACTTTCATAGAAGACAGACCGCGTTTAGCGGAAATTTTTCTTGCGGTTATAGATTTGTTCAGCTCCATTGAAAATTTATAACTCAACTTTCGCAGCATGAAATCGGCAAACAAGCCTTGATGTAACTGGGTAAAACGGGGATCCACTGCTGGAGTTGACGCTGAATCAGCAGACAGCTTTTTTCTAGCTTTCTTAGAAGAAAGGGATTCGCCCCGCTCAGAGTTTAGTATCCAGAGTGAGACGGATGTCTATAGGGTATGGTGTTTGGTGTTTGGTATCTGGTGTCCGTAACCTGATGCCTGTTGCCTCTCCATACAGCTTTGCATGATTATCCCTTTTACTCAGACTCTCGGTTTGCTTCACACCACCTAACGCTCTGCTTTCTCCTAAGATCGCCTCATCATCTCGAACCGATCTGCTTCTCCATAAGGCACGATCCCAAAATAATAGACCCATTCGATGGTCCTGAATAGCGTAACAACAGGCATTTTCGTGCCTCACTTGATCCGTTATTTTCTTTAACGCGCCTAAAGTATATTTTCGGTTCCCGGTTTTCTGTTTTTCTTTACCTGATCCAATGGGATAATGGTGCAAAGCTCCCGGGCAGCGAGTTCACATGCCTTGCCACGGCCGACGGGCGGCTTGACTATCAAGCACGGATGATTAGGTGGAGTCCATGAAATGAGTTATAACTCAACATCTGCAGCTGGGTAGAACAAGCTGACGCCGGAAGAGCAAACCCACAACTCGCCTTTTCCTATGGTAGAATATAACAGAAACGAAATCGCCCTTTTAAGAAGGAGAGGAATCCATGACAACCCAACAGCAAGCGGCCATGCAATCCATGATTGACTGGCTGAGCGATGAGCACGAACTCGGCCAGAAGCCTAGCAGGATTGAGATTGCGGGAGAATTTGATCTGCATGACATGCATTACTACATATTCAAATACAAAAAGACCATGCTTGGCAAATGGCTGCTCGGCGTCTGCGGCGGATACGAAAGCCCCTCCGACACGGAACACTGCGGCCATATATTCAGCGAAATGCAGCCCTATAACCCTGCCACTGCGGAACAGGAGGCCATCGCCATGGTGGAAATGATCCGCGAGTACTGGATGAAGCAGGCGGCAGCTTATGAAGCAGAGCAAGCACAGGCTGACAGTTCAGCAGACCAAGAGAATTCATCGGGTATGTTTAACGGCTTCGTTCTGTTGAACTCTCAGGAATGCGATCTCGAGCAGATCAAGACGAACCTTCTCCGGGACTGGAATATTTCATGTGCTCCGGCTGAAGGGGAAGATGACCGCTCCGAAGCGGAAAGCGAGGGAACTCTCGTCTTTCATGCGGATGGCTGTATGGTCGCCATAAGCTTCGTCGGCGCTCCAATACCGGATGGTGAGGCTGAGCATAATGCCCAGTCAAATTATTTGTGGCCCGAGGCCATTGAGGTGACCCAAACCCATGTCGCCCAGATCATTCTGGCGGTATTTCCGCGCACCGTTTCTGCGCTGGACAGCGGCAGAATGTACACCAAACTGGCGGCCAGCTGCCTGAAGCTTCCTAATGCGATTGGCCTCTATTCCTCAGGCACCGTATTCCAGCCTGAAGTTTTTGTAGAGATGGCGGAAGCCATGAAGACGGATGACCTGTTTCCGTTGCTCAACCTGGTGTACTTTGGCCTGATTCGCACGGAAGCTGGAGTAAGCGGTTATACCTATGGGCTCAGAGCCTTCGGCAAGGACGAAATCGAAGTGCTGGACAGCCGGGTAACCCCTGCCGAGCTGCGTGAGTTCCTGATGGACATTTCCTTGTATATCGTGGAGCAAAACGTCACCCTAAGGGATGGGGAAACCATCGGCTTTACAGTAGAGCAAAAGCTGCCGATTACCCGCTCTGAAGGTGTGTACCTTGACGGGGCTACGCTTAAAATCGGTTACTGAAAACACAAAAAAATCGCCGCCAAGCTTCCATTTTCGGAAGCAGGCGGCGATTCTTCATTCTATTTTCCTCAGATATTTCTTAAAGTCCGCTCCTAAGCTGCCCCATATCGACCATCTGAACGAGCTGATTCGTGAATTAGACGAAGAGATCAATCAGCGTAGGGTCCCTTTGGCCAGCACTGCGATCAGGGCGATGACCACTGCAGCGGCCGCGGCCAGAAAGGCGTCTGAGTACGCGATGGCGTCCAGGGAGTACAGGGGATTTAGCGAATCAACAGCCTCACGCCGTGCATGGAGCAAAGCCCCGACCATACCGGCGCCTGTCCCTGCACCAAGGTACAATGTGCCTTGGAAAATTCCCATTCCCGCTCCGACCTGATCCTTCGGAAGTACGCTTACTGCCGCGTTATTGATTGGTGAATTAATGAATGCAAAGGCAATCCCCGCTCCCAGAGCCCCCACTGATACCAGTACAGGAGAAGCTCCAGAGGCAAAAGTGGACAGGAACAGCGTAGAGATGCCCATCATCGCCACCCCGGCGGCAACAAGCCGATTCGACCCGAAGCGGTCAGATATGCGGCCAACCCATGGCGAACATATCGCCACAGCGGCGCCTCCTGGCAGCAGAATCATTCCCGCCTCTCCGGGACTAAGCCCGTTCACCTCCACGACCAGCAACGGCACATAAACAAGCACCGCGAAATAAGCAAACATGGAAAAAAAGGCGATGATCACTGAACTAACATAAAGCTTGTTTTTGAACAGCACAGGGGGGACAAACGGTCTATCTGCCGTGTTGATGCGCCATATGAACCCGATCAGCGCTAACACCGACCCCAGCAGACTTCCCCAGGAAGAGATGGAAGCAAAACCGGCACTCTCCCCTTGGGTTACACCGAATAAAAGCAGCCCTGCGGCTAATCCAAGCAGGATGCCCCCTATAAGATCAAAGCTCCGCTTGGTCCCCTCTTCCACCGAAGGTCTGATCCCCGGCAGAGCAAATATGGATCCGATCAGAATAAGGATGGACAATAAAAAGGTAATCCAGAACAGCGAGGGCCAGCCCCAGATTTGGCCGACACTCCCGCCGAAGATGGGGCCAAAAGCAGTGCCGATACCGATACAGCCCGCTACAATGCCCAGAGCTGCACCTCGCTGCCCTTCCGCAAAAACTTTAGATACAGCAACGACAGACAGGACCGGTATCGCCGACATGCCTGCACCTTGAACCATCCGCCCCAGCACCAATAAAGGCAGGCTTGAGGCAAGCGCACAAAGCAGGCTTCCAAGCGTCAGGATCGCTGCTGCAATGATAAATACCTTGCGCAGCTCGAAGAAGTCGGACATCCGGCCATACAGTGGCACTCCGATCGCGAGCACGAGAGCAATTCCGCTGACCGTCCAGCTCACCTGCGCCTTTGATGCCTCCAAAGACTGGCTAATCAACCCAAGAACGGGATTAACCATATCCACTGTTATGGCAGCCAGAAGAGAGGACAGGGCAAGGACCATCAGCAGCAGCTTTGTGGACACCTGTTTTTGTACCGTACCTTTTGATTTTGCCGTTGTTTTCATGATCGTTAGCCTCCTAAAATAAAATGTTCTACTTTAGGAGGCTTGATCCACTGCCTTTTTGCTCAAAAATCTCACTCCTTCATGAAACACTCGGCTCGATTTTTTACAATTATCGACCATCGCTTGGTCATAGCATAGCCGATGCGATCTGTCTACAGCTTCTGCCCGCAGTTCGGGCAGAAGTTGGCCCCTTCGTTTTTCGTGCCGCAGTTCGGACAGAAATTGGGCTTCTTGCCGCCTTCCGAAGATGGGGAACCAGACGCAGCAGATCCTGCATCCGCCGTCGACTTTTGTGAGGAGTTCATATTTTTCATCATTTCATTCACCGCGTTCATCCCGAACATCATACCGGCGATGTCGGAAGCGGTGCCGCCGCCTTGCACACGTCCAGAGGCAATGCCGTCCGTCATGCTCACCTGCTGATATTTCTGCAGGTTGCCGATCATTTCATGCGAAGCCGTTTTCGTAATCATATCCTGAATTTCCTGCGGGTAATTGAAGCTCATGACCTGGAAGCCTGTAATGGTCAGGCCATCGTCCATCAATTGCATATCCAGATCTTCCTGAATGCCTTTGGCAATATCAGAAGCATTGGCCTGCAGATTGAACATATCCTTCCCTTCCCGGCTGATCCACTTCATTAACAGCTGGTTCAGCACGGAAGTCATGCGCAGTTTAACATCCTCCACCAGATAGCTGTCTTTCACGCCAGCCACTTTATCTATCAGCCTTACATAATCATCCACCTTGAAATTGAACGTGCCATTGGCACGGATGGGCATCCCGCTCGGAAGCTGGGGCGTCGGGATGAGCACCGGTTGCTGCGTTCCCCATTTCACCGTAAACTCCTTCGTGTTGACGAACAACACTTCCACTCTCATGCCGCTGTTGAACCCGAATTTAAATCCTTTTAACGTGGACAGGAATGGAATGATGTCCGAATCAATTTCGTATTCCCCTTCATTTTCGAAAATGCCTTCGACCTTCCCGTTATTGATAAAAATAGCATCCTGCCCGGAGCGAATGATCAGCTTGCTTCCCCGTTTAATCTCCCGGTTGTTCCACTTCCAGAAGATCATGTCATCGCGGAATTCTTCCCATTCCACCACATTGGCAAATTGATTTTTGAAAAACACTTATGTATCCCCCTTTAAAAAGATCCTCTGCTGCCGCTGTGCGAATGGCCCCCGCTAGTGGTTCCGCCGCCGCTTGAGCCGCTGCTGCTGCTTCTTTCGATTTTCCGGCTCGTTGTCGTGGTATGAAGATATTGGTCCCCGCGCTGTAACACTCCCGGGCTGGACGAGTCCATGTAGGTCTGCCCGCTCACAGTAACACGGCCGCCGGCATTGCGAACCATGCTCCAGACCGCCACTCCCCCGATTCCGAAGGACACCAGCAGCTGAAACCAGGTTTTATACAGAATATTATCCGGATTTACCCCCGGGCGGATGTCCAAATAGTTATAAGCCGTAACAATATATTTCCGAAACGCTCCTTCATAATCCCCGTCCGTTAGATTTCCGCTGATCTTATCGCGGATTTTATCGAGTCTGCTGTCGTCCAGGTACTGCTCCGCTTTATAGAAGCCGGCCAGATATATCTGTCTTTTCCTCATATCCAGCGTCAAAATGACCGCATTGCCATGCGGCTCGTCATACCCTGGGGCTTGCTCGTCATAAAAATCCTCTGTCATGCGCTCGACATCCTCATTATCGGGGTTATTTGAGGTCACAATGATAATGTCCGTCTCACGCTGCGCCCCGTATTGATTGGCCAGCTCATTCAACTCTTCATTAGCTTCCGGACTGAGCAAGCCTGCTTCATCATAGATCAGTCTTTTCGACGCATCCGCTGCTGCAGATCCTGACATCCCTTCCACGGGAACAGCGAGCATCACAGTCAGAATCAACAGCACAGCCAGAACCACTCGATGCCTCTTCACCAAAACATCCCTCCAATCATCCAGGAGATCAGCTTCAGCGAAAGCAGCGAGACCCCGGAAATGCCTGCAAACCATGCCGTCACCTTGGCCTTGCTGATCGGCGGCTTGCCAACCACCTTGCCTGTCTGGCCGTTCATGGCAAACGAGTGCTCCAGATTTTTGTGATTATAATGGATCACCCATACCGGAAGCAGCACATAATCCGCCTGCTTGATATGCGTTTCTATGGGCCTGTCTGTAATGCTTACGGACGAATATTCCGATACGGTGGACTGAACATAATCGTCGATGTATTGACTGACTCTGCCTTTCATCCGCGGAATAAGCTGCTTATGGTCGTAGCTGTACTTTTCAGCAATATATCCGGCCAGGTAAGGAGTTTTAAAAATTTTGAGCTGATCATAGTGAAAAGGCTCCAGCTTGTCCATCAGCTCATCATTCATTTTCTCCGCCGCATCCACCGGCAGTCCTGAATAATTCACGCGGATTTGCCGATAGATCCTGAAATGGCTCGTCTCCGTATACTCATAATCTCCGCTCGTATATCTTCTTACTTTCGTGCCTTGCCCGTGAACCTCTACCTTATTATGCAAATCATACAGCCAGAAGGGTACATACATGCCGGTGATGCTCTTGATCCGGTTCGCCGACATAAAGCCACGCGGTGTCAGACGCCCATTTTTGCACCATTTCTTGAAGGCTTGTATCGCCTCTTCCTTGCTGATCGTAAAAGGAATCACCTTCGCGGGAGCGAGCTTCCCCGTCAGCCGGTCGGCCAGCACTACGGCAGAGCCGCAAAAGCTGCACAACGTCGCCGTCGTCTCCGCTTCAGTCATGATGACCGCTCCGCAGCTGCGGCAATGATACTCCCTGACCTCACCCTCTGTAAAAACCAGGTTCACCAGAGGATCAGCAAGCCGTTCAATATCATCCTTTCTGCCGCAGCTTCCGCATAATAATGTCCCTGTCGCGCTATCAAAAGTCATGTCGCTGCCGCAGTTTGGACATTTATATTCAATAATAGGCATCCGTCTTCACACCTCTATAAGTTAACTGCTAGTCCTTTTTCTCCGACTTGTTGTTAGGATCTTTCTCAATTTGCTCGAACAGGCTGTCCAGATCATCTTTCTTTTCGGACCTCAGCTCGGCCAAGGCCATCGCTTCATCGTATTCCCTGTTCACCTGCTCTTCCAAGGCTGCAAAAGCCGAATCATGCATGCCAAGCGGCGAGTCCATGGAGTTCAGCGTTTGCTGCGCTTTAGTGAGGGCCATTTTGCCCTTCAATTCGGCACGCCGTGCTTCCAGCACACCAATATCGCGAACAAGCTTATCCTGCACCTGCTTCATTCCGGCGGCGTTGGCGGAAGCCAGCTCATAGGCGGTCCGCAGCTCCTGCTGCTTTTCCGCCAGCTTCAGCTTACGCTCCAGAAATCTGCGTGCTTCTTCCTCATTGCCCGCTTCCGCCGCCTTATGGGCATACTTTTCCAGCTTCCGGATTTCGGCTGAGCATTCATCCAGTGCCCTTTGAGCCCTGCGCTCATTTGCCAGCATTGCAGCCGTCTCCGCTTTCACTTCGCCCAGGTCCATGTTCAGCTTGCGCATGTAATCATCAATGACCTTATCCGGTTTATCGGCCTGATCCAGCAGGGTATTAATATTCATCCTCAAAATATCCTTGAATCTCGATAGAATTCCCATAAGCATGATCCTTTCGCAAAGATTCACTCTACCCTATCATACCTGAAACCCGGGGAAAAGGCTTCGATTTCCGGGAGGGAATTTTCTGCCTTGGAAAATTTAAAAAGGCGCAGCCTTTACCGGTAACGCCGGCAGACTGCACCTTTTTGCTGCTTATCATGTTATGCGGGATCTGAAACCTCTACACCATTCAAAACCAGATGCGGACGAATCTCCGCTTTCAGTGAGGCCGAAACCGCGCAGTATTTCTCTTCCGCCATATGGATCGCTTTCCATACCCGGTAATCCGGAATGTTACCCTTCACGTGGAAGGTCAGATCAATTTCCGTAAAAGCCGTTGGCATGCTTTCTGTACGGATACCGTTGGCTTCAATCTCAATGCTTTCAATATCCCCCAGGAAATGATTCAGAATCATCGTAATATCGATGCCCATACAACCTCCAAGCCCGGCCAGCAGCAGCTCCATCGGTGTCATGCCTTCCCCATCGCCACCGTATTTGTCCGTGGCATCCTGATTCACGGAATAGCCCGACGGCCCTGTTGAAGTGAACTTGCGTTTCCCGTTCCAGACTGTTGTTACTTTCATGCTGATAATCCCCTTTGCTGTTATTTTTGTTCGATCTGACGCAAAAATTTCTTGGTCCGTTCGTGCTGAGGGTGTTCGAAAAAGACTTTAGGCGCCGCTTCCTCCACAATGACACCATCTGCCATAAACACAATCTTATCCGCCACTTCTCTGGCGAATTTCATTTCATGGGTAACCACAAGCATGGTCATACCATCCTTGGCCAGCCCCCGCATGACGCCGAGTACCTCCCCGACAAGCTCCGGATCAAGCGCGGAGGTCGGTTCGTCGAACAGCATCACCGCCGGGTCCATCGCAAGCGCGCGCGCAATGGCCACCCGCTGCTGCTGTCCGCCGGACAGTCTCGAAGGATAGGCGTCTTCCTTATCCGCCAGCCCGACACGCTTCAGCAGCTCGCGTCCGATCGGTATGGCCTGTTCACGCGGCATTTTTTTGACCGTCAGCAGGCTCTCGATCACATTGCCCAGCGCCGTCTTGTGCGGATAGAGGTTAAACTGCTGAAAGACCATGCCGGTATGCTTGCGGATTTCGCGGTAAGCGGCTGTGCGGGTGCGCTTTGACGCAACGGCATCAACGCCGATGCCATTCACTTCAAATTTGCCGCCGGACAACTCCTCCAGTCCATTCAGGCAGCGAAGCAGCGTGCTTTTGCCCGAACCGCTGGGTCCAAGCAGTACGACAATCTCGCTTGCGTTCACCTGTAAATCTATATTTTTCAATACTTCGGTATGATTAAATTCTTTGGATAGTCCGCTGACTGTAATCATCGTCTTCAACTCCACTATTAATAGGCCTCATTAAGCTTGCGCTCGATCCGCTCCAGAATGGCCGCCATCCCCGTGCTCAGCACCCAATAAATAACGGCGATCGCCAGGTAAAACGGCATATACCGGTAAAACTGCGCCTGCAGAAGCTGAGCCTGACGCAGCAGCTCGCTCACCCCGATGACCGATACGAGCGAGGTCTCCTTCAGCATGCCGATAAACGTATTGCCCATCGGCGGAATCGCAATCCGCGCTGCCTGCGGCAGAATGATGCGGCGCATCGTCTGCCAGGGCGTCATGCCTGTGGCGTAGGCGGCCTCCATTTGCCCTTTTGGAACCGCCAGAATCGCTCCACGGAACGTTTCCGACAAATATGCCCCTGCGTTCACACTGAGCGCGATAAAAGCAGCTGTCAGCGAGCCGAGCGAGATTCCGTAATCCACGAGTCCGAAATAAATGATCACAATCTGCACCAACAGCGGCGTCCCGCGGATGATGGATACATAGACTCGTGCAATCCACTGGACAGGACGCGGCCCTTTCAGACGTGCGATTGCCGTGATGATCCCAATGATGAGGCCGAGCAGCATCGATACAATGGTGATAACGAGTGTATATAGCGCCCCTTTAAGCAGGAAGGGCAAATTCTCAAGCACTAAATTAAACATGTCCATCTTTCAGATCTCCTTTACCCGAAAAGGAAAACGGGACGAGGCCGCCTGATCAAGCCGGCAAATTCGTCCCTGTACTGCTTCCTTTTTACTCGGCAGGCGGCGCTTCACCAAACCATTTTTTGTAGATTTCCTCATAAGAGCCGTCGGCTTTCATGTCAGCAAGCGCTTTGTTGATAGCCTCCTTCAATTGCGGGTTGTTCTGACGAATCGCTACCCCCGCCTGGTCGGATTTGATCGGCTCGCCCACTGCCTTAACCTTAAAGCCGTTCTCGTCCACAATTGGCTTCAAAGCATACATATTGTTGATGGTGGCATCAATGCGTCCTGCATCCAAATCCTTGAGCGATGTAATGACATCGTTGTAGGTTTTGATTTCAAAATTGCCGACCTCGGGCAGAACTTCATTGCGCAGGTAGGATTCATCATTGGTTCCAAGTCCCACTCCAATGGTTTTGCCCTTGAAATCCTGAAGCTTGGTAATATCTGTGTTGTTTTCGCCGACAATGATTTTTACGCTATTGGTAATATACGGATCGCTGAAATCAATCACCTGCTTGCGCTCATCGGTGATTGTCACCTGGCTGACGACAGCATCCAGCTTGTTCGCCTGCAGGCTCGGAATCAGACCGGAAAAGTCCTGAGCCGTGAACTCTGCCTTCACCCCAAGCTTCTCGGCAATACCTTTGGCAATATCGACGTCAAAGCCTTCATACTCTCCGTTCTTGCCGAGGGAGTTGTATGGAGGATAGGTGCCCATAATACCGACCTTCATCACACCAGCCGCTTTAATTTTGGCGAGGTCATCCGATGCCCCGGTTGTCTGTCCCGCATTGTTGTTGTCGCCTGCCGTGTTGGCAGCCGAACCTCCGCCGCAGGCACTCAGCAGCATACTGAATAATGCCAGTGCCATAATTGAAACTGCCCAGTTTTTTCTCGTTGTTTTCATCTTAGTTGTTCTCCCCTTGTCTTTACTTGTGGTGTAATATGCAGTGTGTCTAAAAACTGTAACATTATCCCTCTTGGCGCTAAGGTTTTCCCATCAGGCCGTAAAATTCAAAATTGGCCGCTTCTGCCGCAAGCACGGCGCTGCTCTGAACGGACATCTGGTCATGCGTTCCTTCCGAGCCGAACAGCCAGCGCAGCATCAAGCCTTCGATCATGCTCATCAATAAAGCCGCCCGCAGCTCAACATCCAGCTTGTCCGGAATCATTCCCAGCTCAATCGCCCGCCGAATATTCCTGCGAAAGGCCAGCTCCATGGCATCCTTGGTCTCCGCAAGCTGTCTTTGCACCGTCTCATCAACTCCGCTGCCTGTAAGCAGCAGCTTCATAAAATAACGGTGATTTGCGGCGAAATCAAACATGCGAGTAAACAGGCTCTCCGAGGCTCTGACCATATCCTCGAGTGTTCCACTGTCCTTGCGGTAGCCCTGGCCTATCGCATCAAGCAGTTGATCGCGGCCTTCGGTAATAATCTCCTGGGCCAATTCCTGCTTGCTTTTGAAATACCAGTAAAATGTCCCTTGAGCCACTCCCGCCTCCCTGACAATATCGGACACCTTGGTCTGGTGATAGCCATATGTAGCAAAACGCTTCAGGGCAATCGACATCAGCTGGGCTCTGCGGTCATCGCCAGCAGCCGATTCTTTATCCTTCAGCATCTGTATCGTCCCCCTCACTTGACTGACTCATCAGTCGGGTAAGTAAATCCTATAGGTTAACACGGAATTTGTCAATACCTACTCTACTTGTATTCTTTACTGTTCTGACGACAGTCAAAAAAACAATTAGGCATACGTTATGGCAGGGGATAGTTGTCTGCACGGTGCAAAGGAGTGTATTTTAGAAGTGACACAGAAAAGAATCTGGATAGGTGTGCTAATCTTATTTATTTTGATTGTTGGCGGATCTTACTTCGCTTTACAAATGAAACTGAATTCACTAGAAGAGTTAAAAAAAGAAACACCTCGTTCTAATTAAACCTATCAAGCGTAGCGACATGTAAGAGCGATTGAATTAGTAAAATAAATACTTAAGGATCGGCTAATATCACGGCCCTTTTCGTGGAAACTTATCATAACACTCTATTAACAATCCATAGAGCATGGTATAATATACCTAACAACAGAATGGCTTAGATGGGCGGTCGGCTAGTCTCCCGGAAGGGAGGTGATGCTATGGAGGTTTTTCAAGCACTATCATTGATGATTGCATTTGGAGCGTTAATTATAACGCTTATCGGTGTGATCGTTACGATAGTGATTGCTCTGAACCAAAAGAAATAGACCGCCCTCAGCAAAGGATAGCGGTCTAATTCCACAGATCAACCTTTGAACAGCCACCGCCCTTATAAGCGGCTGTTGTCAAGAGTGAGGATGTTGGTGCATCCTCACTCTTTTTTAGTGTATGCTTCTTGATTACATTTTATCACAAGCCAACACAAGTATAAATAGTACTTTCTTTAGTTTAATGATTTTTCTGTCCCTCATGATCAATGATAACTAAGGAAGCCTCTATATATGCAAAGCCTCCAGCAGCCTGTAGACGGCTGCAATCGCTTCGGCGCGCGTTACCGCTCGGTCTGGCTGGAAAGTACCGTCCGGGTAGCCAGTCAGAACGCCCGTATTCATCGCTGTAGCAACGGAAGCACGCGCCCAGGACGGGATGCTGTCAGCGTCCGTAAATTGGTTGCTTGCGCCGCTGTCGGCCCCGCCGAACTCACTCGCCCCGCTGGTCGCATTCAGCGCATTGGCCATCATGACCGCCAGTTCGGCACGTGAAATGAGCTTGTCTGCGTTAAAGACGATGTGTCCGTTTTCGCGCGAGCCCTGAATCAATCCGGCCTCCAGAGCTGTGGCAGCCTGCTGCCTTGCCCAGGCTGGAATTTGCGCATCGTCGGCAAAGGAAGTCGCGGTATCGGATGCACTCATGCCGAGAGCGTCCGCCAGAATTTTGACAAACTGCGCTCTGGTCGTCTTCTCATTCGGGTGGAACTTTTGATCTTCATACCCTTGAACCGCGTTCATCCCGATTAACCGTTCCGCAAACGGCAGCGCCCAATGATCCGCCAGATCGCTGAATGCCTTCGGCTCATAGCTAAAGACAGCGAACTTGGCAAAATGATTGACGCTGGCCGCTATGGTAGCATCACTGTTGTCGGATCCGCCAATGAAAATCCATCTTCCCTGCTGGTCATTATAATAATAGACGGCAGGTGCGCCATTGCCGGACAGAGCATCCGTATCGTAGTTGAAGGTGAGCTTCACTGCAGAACCGAACATATTGCCTGCTTCGTTGGACAGCTCAACCACCGGGCTGATCCGGGACAGACCACCTGTTGAAGGCGCCGCGTCGTCAGCAAGCACCCCAGCCTTGACCTGGCTGTCTGCACTCCACACCCCTGCCGGCACGTCAATACGGATAACCCCGCTGAGTTCGTCCCTGACGGCTTGTCCTGCAGGAACCTCAATCACCTTCGACGAAGGCTGTCCGTTCCCGCTGCTTTCCGTTTCTCCGCTGCTCGATCCGCTGCCTCCCGGCTGGCTGCCGCCTGATCCGCCGCTACCGGAATTGCCTTTATCCGAATTATCCGAGTCATGGCCACCCGAGTTATGGTCACCCGAATGATCGTTATCCGAGTCATCGTCGCCGGAATTATCATTGCCGTTTCCGGGGTTTCCATTTCCGGGAGTACCATTCCCGGGATTGTCCCCGCCTGCCAACACATTGACTGTACGAATCACCTCTGCAGCCGGGTTGCCTGCCAGATCGCTTACGTTATAGCGCAAGGTATAAGTTCCAGCAGTATTCGTATCCACTTTCCCGCTAATCTGCACATCGCCTGCCAGGCTCACGTTATCTGTGGCATCCGCCCCCGTTTCCGTATAGGCGGAACCAACTGTCAGATTTATAGTGGACGTACCGCGAAGCGTAATGACAGGAGGCGTGCGGTCAATGTTCACCTGCACCGTCTGTGACTTCTGCAGATTTAAATTGTCGGTGGCCTGGAATGTCAGCGTGTGCGCACCTTCACCCGAGATTTCAATGCCCTCGTCAGCCGTATAAGGCTCATACTCGCCGCCATCCATGGACAATTTGAGCGAGACTTCCGTTACAGGCTCTGCGTAGACCGCATACACACTGGTTATGACGCTTTGATTCGTCCATGCCCCGCTCGCATAGCGATTCCCGTCCTCAGTCGTCATGGACGCCTTCAATTCAACAGGTGATGTATCACCGAAGCCTTTTACCGTAACCGCAAAGGTCTTGGTTACACTGACATCCCCACGTGTAATGGTCGCCGTAAGGGTCACTTCCGTATCCTCCACCGGATAGCGGACAAGCAGACGGCCATCATGACCGATCAGCTCCGGATTGGAGCTTTCCCATTGAACGCTCACCCCGTGCTCGCCTGCCGCAGGCAGATGCAGATCATCGACAATGCCGCTCGTATCGCCAAGACTTAACTGTGCAGCGGTGTCTTCCACGGCCTGCTCGTCATTGTAAGGCGTTACGTCCACAAAGATTGGATTAGAGTAGAACCAGAGATCCGAATAGTTGCGGTTATTAATTTCCGTAAAACGGGTCTCATTGTCTTTCGTCTCGTTTTTCACATCAATCAGCGGCTCGCCATTTTTCGTTTCCCCCGGCACGTCCACGCCCAGATTGGTGCCGCGAAGACGGAAAAACTGGTTTTTCTCCGCTGGTCCAAGCTTGTAGGTGATCACGTTGTAGCCGTCCTCATCGGTCGTCCATTCATCGCTCGCAAAGCGTTTCAGCACTCTTGTAGTGTCATTGGTGCTTTTCGTATATTCGGCGGTGCCAGGCTCAGCTAGCCCGGTGACGTCCCCCGCAATCAGATCCACGTGATCCACTGTGACAGAATCGCCGTTATTGTTACCCTCAGGACTCTTAAAGCGGATCGTCAGCTCCATGTCGTCCCCTTGCGTCACCTGCAGATCTTGACCCATCTCCGCCACTTGACTATCGCCGGAAATGCGGAAATCCAACGCGTTAATCAGGTCGCCGAACACGGAAAACGATTTGCCTGAACGCATGCCATCCACGACAGCGTGCATGTCGGAGCCGTTCACCCAGGTGTAGTTTTTGGAATAATCCCCTGGCAGGTATCCGCTGGAGTATTGGCGGGTGCTGTCAATGTGGAAATGATAATCCGAGTTGGCAAAGTTCCAGAAGTGGCGCCCTTCCCCAAGCAGCGCATCCCAGACTCCGCCAAGCTGCGCAACCATGATATCCGTTCCGCCGTACGCCTGGGCCACCTCGCCACGGTCCGGTGCCATCTGGTTGCCCAGCATGCCCTCGAAGCCAAAAGCAATATCCGGTGCAATGTTATTGAAATCACGAATATCCTCGATTTTAAATTCCGCGGAGCTGCCCCTTTTTCTGGATGGGTGGTTAATAATCATATAGCTTTCCGGATAGTGATCCTTGAGCCATTGAACAGCCTTGCGGGCATCCCCCTTGGTGCTGTAAGCTCTGCTATCTTCCGCGCTCCATCTGGCCACGTCCTGCGGATCATACAAGCTTTCGCTCCGGTTTGTGAATAAGTACTCAAAATGGCTGATCGCCTCAATGATGTTGGCCGCTTTTAATTCATCTGGCAAAATACCGACACCCACATGATCGTAGGTTGGCATGTCCCACTCGAAGCCGGTAAAGATGACTTTATCCTTATATTTCCCTGCTGACTGAAGCTGCTCAATTTTTGGAAGCTGATACAGCTCAATGCCCTTCGACAGCGGAATAGAGCCGCCGGTCAGAGAAGCTCCAGTGTCATCCCGGCCTTCCATGCGCAAATGGTCGGAGACGCCGAGCCAGTCCAGATTGTTCGCCTCAAAGGCATGATCCAGCACATCTTCAAGAGACGTCTGAGCATCATCGGACTGGTAAGTGTGGGTATGGTATTCCCCCGCCATCCATCTGCCGCTGCCTGGCGCCTGATTCTCTGTCCCTGAAGCGGCATAGCTTGCCGGAACCGCAATTCCCACTGCAAGCAAGCTGCCCGCCAGGAAACTTACTGTCATTTTTTTAAACCATAACCCCGATTTCATGCAAGAAAACCTCTTTCGACATATATTCACAGAAGCCAGACCGCGTTTAGCAGAATCTAATAAAAATAGCCCTCCCAGTCGGCTCGAATGAATTCACTTTATCAAGCCGCTGTTAGAGCTATATATTAGAAAGGTAAAATCTGTGCCGTCTATTGTAAAATGATGTCGAAATTTCGGGAATTCCTCAACCAAACCGCTGCGTTTTATACCATTTGTTGCTTTGCCGTCCCGCTACCTTATCTACGATAATGGACCCGAAGGCCTTCACCGAGATGATCAGGAATAGCTGAGCATAGGTGAAATAAGACAGACATGAGATCACAAAGTTCTCCGTGTTGCTCTGTCCGATATCCGACGCAAGCGCCAGATTGATCTGCAGGACGTAGATAAAATACATCAAAGCCCAGGCCACGACCAGATAGACATAGACATCGCTTGTAAATTGGAGTGGACTGTTTATATTCGGGAAGAACAAGTGAACAATCTGATAAATGACATTGATTACGAAAATGATGTCCGAAATCACAATCGCCAGCATAAACCAGAAATAACTGGCAGCATAATACAGGATATGCAGCTTGATGCGCCAGCTTGTCCTGTCAAATAAATGGTGGAAATTGTTCATGATAACATGAAAATTCCCTTTGGACCACCGCCCGCGCTGTTTTGTATAGACGCTCAGCTTCTCAGGCTCCTGCTGATACGCCTCGGCCTGTGGAGCTAGCGCAATAAGCTGGCCTTTTTTCATAATTTCAAAGGAAACCGCCGTGTCCTCCGTAATCGCGTCTTCATCCCAACCGCCGATGTCACGCATCAGGGCTGCCTTTACGATAAAATTCGTGCCCGGAATCGTGCCGATCTTGAACAACTCCCACAGCCCGGTATGATGCACCCGCTGAACTGTCACAAGCTCCTGATTAATAGCTTTGGACAGGAAGTTCTGGCCCCGGTTGCGGGCTTTGTTGCGGCCGAAGACCGCTCCATATAATTCAGGCTCTTCCAGCGCCTTCTGCACCAGAAACAGCAAGGCGTTGCGTTCCGGCGCCGCGTCGGCATCGTACACACAGATCCATTCTCCCTTGGCCAGCTTCAGCGCATCATTCAATGCCCCGGATTTACCGCCCGTGCCCGTTCGCTCAAAAATCGTAAAATCACGGTGCTTGTAGCTGGATCTGTTTTTTAAATCCCTTAACTTCTCTGCCGTCTGGTCAGAACAGTTATCCGCAATCATGATGATCTGCACTTTATCCTCAGGATAGTTCAGCCGCAGGATATGCTCCGCCGTAATGGCCACGACCAGCTCCTCATTATGGGCCGGCACGAGCACCGTGACGGTAGGAAAATGGTCCATATTTTCCGGGATCACGAAATTGGTCCGGTTTTGCCTGTTCATGAAACGAATCGCCCCAGCCATAATGACAACCGCTTCGGTTACTGCAATCCAAATGCTTATGATGGTTACAAGAAGTATAAAATCAGTCACTTGGTCTCCCCCGATCATATTTGCGATTCACCTGAGCCCGAAAGACCAGTGTAGCTGCCGTCAGAATAATAATGGTAACCGTAAAAAAAGCACTGACAATAATACATAAAGGGATGAACCAATCCAAGTAGCTATCCATCTGTCAAACCTCTTCCCTTAAATATACTCGCCGATAAGATCCGTTTCGGTATTTCTTTCCAAAGCGGCGACCACACCGTCAATATTCTCATACTTGCTGAACTGCTCGGGGTGAAACACGAGAGCACCCGAACGGACCACCAGCCTGAGCGGCCTTCCTTTCAAGTCTGTAAAAGGAACATCCATCATCGCTTTTTTAATACGATCCGTCAGGGATTCCAAAAATTCCGCGGGGGTCATCGGACAAATAATGACAAAGCGGCCGTTATCGATAAAGAACTTGTAATCCTCATAGCGGAGCTGCTTCTGGATGGTGTCGGACAAATCTCTCAGAAACGATGCATACCCCTGTGAACCGAGTGACTCCTGCACAAGCGGCAAAAATTCAATTTTAAACATAGCCACGCAGAAACCGTACCTGTCCGGATGTCTGCGGGCCAGATTGGACTGCTTATTGATCGCATCCGCAAACGCATCCTTGTTGCCCAGCGTCGTATGGGGATCAACTTGCGGATTTGTCCGCTCCAGCTCCTCCATGCGCTCCAGGAACCGGCTGCTTCGGATCAAATACGTTTTAATCAGTGCGGCTGCCAGAACATTGGCCGGAATCAGCAGAAATGAGGAAATAGCCAATACCTCCGGCGGAGCATAAGTGGCGAGCCATACGAGATAACATACGAGAAATACAAATATCCCGACGACCGACACTCCGACGGGCAGCAGCAGGCCGGCCGCCAGAGCCACAAGCACCGCCGCATTAAAAAGTAAATCCTGCACGGTATAGGTTTGCGATAAATAGATGTCCAGAAAGACAAACTGCTCCTGCAGCAGAGCAATTGCAATCAATAATATGTATCCCCATACCACTCCATATAGAGGCGTTTTTCTACTAAGCTGTCTCATTCTTTCTGTTGTCATGATGTCACCTGCACATTCTGGATTTTAATTCATGGTTTCCTCTGCGATCAGGGGAAGCAAATTGTCGAATAAATGGGTATCCTTGTCAAACACATAACCTCCGGGATAGTCCGGGTCCTGCCCGCGAAACTGCAGCATACGATCATATAGCTGACGGGCAAATTCTGTATCTCCCGATTTCAACGCCAGCAGAATGGACAGCCCGTAGACGGCAGGGGATTCATAGGGCGCATCAGGCTGCTTTGTTTCTCTGCTGTAACGTCCCTGGATTTGATGCTTCTGCTCGAATTCAGTTTTAAGGAATGTAAGCAATTTATCGGATGAATGGCCGATTTCCGCGCAGTTCAAAGCGACGAGCAGCTGGTCGATCAGATTGACTGAATCATCGTAAATGTAGGTTTTTTTATCGATATCATATAATTTCGGATAAAAGACACCGTCATCCGGCATATCCGTCAGCAGCTGCTTGTGTCGTTCGTAAACAGTCTGCTCCAAAACCCCGCTGCGGGTCATATTTGATAAGGCGGACATGTCCACATAAGCCAGGCTGAGTGTATTCGCCGAATGGCCGTTTGAAAAATCATGAAAATCAACAAAAAACCCATCCTTCATGAGGGATGAAACGAGCGTTCGTGACAGCTTATCCGCCGTTACCCGGTAGCTCTCCTCGCCCCATTGATCCGCCGCCTTCCCCAAGGCATCGATAACCCGGAAATCATCGCCAAGCGCATTGGTGGTCACATTGGACTGCCCGTCTTCCGTCAGCTTCCAGGCGATATAACCCTCAGGCATGATAAATTTGCTCTTTAACAGCTCATAACTAGAATCAAACAGGGACTTGTCCTGCTTCAGCAAGGCATACTGCATCCACAGTCCTACCGATTCCGAGAGCGCCTCTCTTCCCGCAACAATCTCCGGTACCGTAGAAGTTCCTTCCTTGAGATAGCTTGCCAATGTACCGTTGGCATTGGTCATGTACTGCTCGATAAACTGTTCCGTGGAGGTTGTCTGGGATTTGCGCATGTTTTCCTTCCAATACATAAATGCGGCAATGCTGCCGCCAATAAGAAATACCGATAACAGGATCATCACGAATCCTGAGGGTCTCTTGTGCATTCAGCCACCTCTGATGAATTTGTGCTTTAGTACTTATTTTTTTAGACCATATCTCCTATTGAAGCACATATTATGGAAACATTCCATACATATTTATGAAACAAAAAAACCAACCACTGACGGCCATCAAGCCGCCAATGGTTGTTGGATTAAGAAAAGCCCAAAGGGCAAAAAAAAAAATATTATTTCATATTCTAACAAACAGAACTCTACAGAAACTCTACAAGATTCTACAAAAAAAACAATTATTCCATCAAAAAACCACTGACAGCTTCATGCCGTCAGTGGTTGTCGGGGTAGTTAATGAAATAGTTGTTGGAAGTTGGAGTCAAAGAATAGACTTGCTTTTACTGATCAATCAAATTGGTAGATTTCAGCATTCTGGCGATCAGTGCCGTCACTTCCGCACGCGTCATCGTCGCTTGCGGGTTGAGTTTAGTACCATTGCCCTGGATGATGCCTGCTTGGATCAATTGCGCCACATCCGCTTTGGCCCAGTTCGATACCTTCGCCCCATCTGTATATTGGGCCAGGGCGGTAGTATCTTGTCCGGCCGCATCCTCGGATTGAATCAGGCGATATGCGCGGGCGATCATTGAGAAGCCTTGTTCTCTAGTAATCTGCTTGTCGCCGTAGAAGTTGCCATCTTCGTAACCACGAACGATGTCAAATTCGTTTGCGATTGCTACAGCCTTCGCATACCAAGCGGAAGCCGACACATCCGTGAAATTCGGTTGTGGAGCATCCGTTCGCATCAGACCCAGGCCGGTAACCACGATCTCCGCGAACTCGGAGCGTGTTACGCTGCGGTCTGGCGAGAATGTATTATTCCCATTCCCTTTCAGGTCCAGTCTCGCCGCAATGTTATTAACATCCTCTTTGCCCCAATGGTTTCTTACATCATCAAAATCCTGCGGATTCCAGATCACAGAATAAGTGCCGCTGCTGCGCAGATCGTTGATTTGTGCAAAATAACGGCTGTTGATCTTCGTAATGACAGTTGGCAGATGATATACGCTGCCGTCCGGATTCACTACTACACCCGTTGTAATCCGGTTTGGATCAATGCCATCCGGCAGAGCGATGTATCTCACCGCATATCCGTTCAGTTGCCCGGATTTCGCCGTCTGGCCGCCATTGCTGAACGTCAGATCCAGATCAACCGGATCGACCAACAGTTCGTAGCCTGCCGCCGCTGCCTTGCTCTTCGCAGAGGCAATCACGTCTTCGGATGCACGCTTGATGTCGATGCGCACACCGATGTCGCTCAGTGCGGCATTACCCAATTGATCTGCTACCGAGGACAGGTCCATTTTGCCGGCTGGAACTGGATAGATGGCAAGCAAGTTGCTGATTTCCAGGCTTGCTCCTTTTTCGGACAGTTGTTTAAGCGTCTCCGCTGTCAAACCTTCTACGCTCATGTCGCCTTCGCTTGGCGAATGAATCGCCAGCTTCTGGCCATTACCTTGGGAGATCGCATCGGCCAACTTACCTTGATCCACTTTAACCGACGTTACCGTACGACCATTGGAAGTCGATACCGTTCCGGTTGCAAACGGATTATCATTACCGTTCAAGGTAACGTCGAGATTACCTTTTGGAGCATCTGAAGTGTCTGGTGTTGTCGGCTTGGTTGTGCTTCCGCCACCTCCGCCTCCACTGCCGCCTTTGTTATCGTCGTCATTACTGCTGCTGCCGGAGCTTCTGTAGACCGTCACCGTATACTCTCTAGACTGACCGTCTTCATCCGTCACCCGGACAACAATGGTATTCGAACCACGATTCAGCGCAAGAGGATCGCTAAGGCTGCCGCTGGTTACTTCCTGCCATTCGCCGTCATTCACCCGGATTTCAATCTTGGCGTTTGGATCAAGCGATGTTGGAGTGAGCTGCATCTCATACACGCTTTTCCCCACACTCATCGTGTAGGATGTCCGGTCCGGATTAAAGGCCGGGTCCAAGCTTCCCTCGGATGGAACGAGTGAAGTCAGCTTGCCGCCAATGCTCGCTCTTTCACGGGTAATTTCAATCGTGTACTCGTTCAAAAGGTTGCCGTTCTTGTCATAGACACCAACGGTTACGGTATTCTTGCCTTCCTGCAGCGGAAGGTTGTCCCAATCATCTGCGGAGACACTCACGCCATTCAGGTTGACCCGAATCTCCGTATCTTCCGGATACTGTGCAGCCGGGTTAATGCTGATGCTGTACACATCATTGCTTACCGTAGCTTTGTAGCTGGTTTGATTTGGATCAAACTCCGGACTCAAGCCAATCTTGGAACCGTCCTCATCGGTTACTTGTAATTCCTTTAATAGGGACTTCTCCTGATTGTCCGCTTCCGGAGTCTTAACGATTGTGCCCGTTACGCCCGTCGTTGGAAGCGGCTCAGCTGTATCGACAGGAATGGCCACAATTTGATAATTGGTATTCGGATCAAGGTTATCGAAAGTTATTTCCGAGCCTGTGCCTGGTACCCACTCGCTCACCACATTGCCTTGTTCATCAGCTATTGCATATTTAACGAGCTTCGATGATGGATCGACAGTAATGGTTGTTTTACCAGGATGTTCTGGATCTTGTCCTGTTGCAACGTTTTCGTCCACTGTTACTGTCGGTAATGTAACTTTTTCTGATTGCGTAGCCGTCTTCGGAGTAGTAACTGCATCAAACGTCGTCGAAGCGACTACTTTGTAAGTTCCGCCTGGCAATAAAGGCCTGAAGACGATTGGTTCTCCGTTACTTGGATACCACCCGTTTGCATCAGGTTGAATTTCATTGCCTTTTTGGTCATAAGCTTTATATCCTGTAACCGGGTCCCCGTTCAGATCGGTAATGCTCATCACCGTACTTACGTCAAGAGGGGTTGCAGTGATTGCGCCGGAGCCTTCATAAACCGAATAAACAGCCGACGTTACATCCTTGATACCGCCTTTAAAACTTGCAACATCTGTGGTTGCCATGATGACGTCGCTTATGACACCGGCATTATATTCTACGATAACTCCCGGATCTTTGTAGGCGCTAGAGCCACCATGTGTATTATTCACGGCTAAGTAACCTATTTTAGTATTATTGGTGTCCAGCAGTAGTGTAAGATGGTCGAGCTGTCCGTTGTCTACAAATTCTTTTGATGACTCAAGACCTGTTGGCTGACCATTGGTTACATACCTTGTCTCACTATAAGCAGGAGTGCTCCAATTCGTTGCCGCTGCTGTTTTAGTGGCACCTATGAAGCTTATAAAGCTCCAATTGGTCCCAGCCCAGGGGCTCTTAAATTCCTTGAACAAACTGGCAATGGCAAGCATTTCTTCAGGATGATCTTTTGACGGCTCCACAAGATGCCCGCTATTGTTCCTCGCAGTAGTCACAGCATCGTTAAAGGTCATGCTATTCTGTCTTGCCACATATACAAAATGGCGTCCATTGTAAGTACGGACAGATGTTTTTCCATCGCTCAACGGCGCCCCTGGCATCACGTTTACTGTGACCTTTTGGGATTTTCCTGAAGCTTGCGTAAATGTCAACTTTTCAATTGCATCTTGGATGTCAGCATAAGTATTGCTGCCAGAAAAATTGAATACCCGATTGGTAGGTGTAGATTGGTCAGTGACAACATCAATGATTTTTATGCCATTCGTCAGCTCGGTAATACTGCTGGCAAGAGTTCCGACGGCAATCGAACCATTATTTACAGCCACTGTAAAGTATCCACCCGCTGGATCAACAACCCCTGCGCTTCCAAATGCGGCATTTGAAAGCTGATAGGCCGTTTCGGATGATCGAACAGGCGTGCCAAGATCAAGTGCTGGTGCGGCCGCTGCTCTTACTTGTGACGGCTGAAAAGGCAATATCGTCAATACCATAACGATTGCCATTAGCACAGACAATATTCTTCGATTTTTTAGTTTCAACTGTTTCCCGCTAACGAAAGCATATAAGAATGCTATATTGCAGATTTCTTTCTGTTAGCAGATTTCCCCCCTTTTTATAAAATGATGTGTCGATGATTCCAATTCAAGCGCCGTTGCTCTCATATTCCCCAATCCCTTTTTTCAAACATTTTACAAGGGTAACTGTTTATTCTTACTCCAGTAACCTCCTTTGTTCGCCAATTAACTTCACATCGTTTCTTGGCTGGAATTGCAAAATAGGCCGGCACCTTTACACAATCTCCTTCTGTTGAAATGTGAGGCATCATATTTTCGCCAAATTCCAACATCTACTGCACCTCATAGTTTAACGGTCCTACCTCTACAAAATCTCTACAAGCCAAAAAGAGGCTCGTGTGCAAGTCACGCTTTCAAGAACAAAATCATCTTACAGGTGACAAAGCGTCAAAACCTACCAACTTATCCCCAATTTTATGCACATCTTATCCACAGATCACAAAAATCATATTTTCCTATAAACAAAAAAACATTGACGCCTTGATATCTCCGTTGTATATTTATCTCAGATTAGAGATTTTTAAAGAAGAGGTAAATGAGAGGTGATTGCAATGTCTCATCAACTGGACGATGCTCAGGCAACTTCACTCAAGCTATTCGTTGTTCTTTCCAAAGCATACAAAGCGATTTCAGAGCAGGTCATAAAGGATGTAAAGCAATACGGCCTGTCCCCTTCCGAATTCATGATTCTCGAGGTGCTGTATACGAAGCGGCGAATCCCTTTACAGCAAATTGGGGAAAAAATATTAGTAACAAGCGGCAGCATCACCTACAATATTGACAAGCTGGAGAAGAAGCGGCTGTTAAGACGCGTTCCTTGCCGGGAGGACCGTAGAGTGATTTATGCTGAAATCACGGACGCTGGCGATGAATTGTTCAATCGGATCTTTCCAGACCATGCGGCGACGGTCCATCATTTAATGAGTGGAGCAAGCCAGGATGATCAGGAGGCGGCGATTGCCCTTCTCAAGAAGCTGGGGAAAAGCGTGAAGCCAAGTTAGGCGCACCTTTATCCTTCATATAGAAGTGATCTTATATTTTCAAAAGGAGGCTGATTATTGATGCAACCAAGAGTGTACACACCTGCCATGCAGGGAAAAGGCGAATTTGACGGCGGGAAAATCAAGGAACAAAAGCCCATCGGCTTCTCGGGCGAAGGCTCGGTCATCAAACGTGTGGGGCCTCTGTTCTACTGGGCATGGGGAATCTCAAGTGCGAATGCCATAATCGGTCTGCATCCTCATGAGGGCTTCGAGATTTTGACCTACGTGGTGGAAGGGACATCCTATCACAAAGATACCGCGGGAACAGACAGTGCAGTGGGCGCAGGCGGGGTACAGATCATGCAAACCGGCTCGGGTGTCAGCCATCAGGAGAAGCTTAGTCCGGATACGGAGTTTTTTCAAATCTGGTTTGAGCCTTATTTAGAGGAAGCGATGCAGAGACAACCGGCCTATCACCAATATGAGCATGCAGATTTCCCACTTGAAAGCTATGAAGCAGGCTATAATGCAAAAACGGTAATTGGCAGCGGCTCCCCTATCGAACTTGTAGCTGACGCTGAAGTGTGGGATGTTGAAGTCAGCGCTGAAGCCAAGTATGAGCATATAGTACCTGCAGGCTATACTTTAACGGCTCTTGCCATTCGCGGAGACGGAGCCTGGGGAGAAGCTGGCGCAGCGAAGCAGCCCATTCCTTTTCATCATAAAGATTTCATTGTTGGGTACGCGGATTCAGATACAACGGTGGAAATCACAAACCCGAATAAAGGGATTCTGCGGCTGATTCTTATCAAGGTACCGACAACCGTAAGTTATCCGCTTCAACCGAAGCGATAATATCAGGAATGTAAACGTTACTCACGTCATATATCTCTAATTAGAGATTATCAAAATAAAATCAAAATCAGGAGATGATTAAAATGTCGATGGCAATTGGATTATTGGTGGTACGTGTGGTTGTAGGCTTGTTGTTTGTGGGACATGGTGCGCAAAAGCTGTTCGGCTGGTTTGGCGGTCACGGTCCGAAAGGAACAGGCGGATGGCTGGAATCGATCGGCGTTAAACCCGGTGTCACGATGGCAGTCATAGCCGGACTCCTGGAGTTTCTGGGAGGTCTTCTGTTTGCCCTCGGACTGTTGACTCCAATCGGAGCATTGTTCATCATCCTGGGCATGATTGGCGCCATAAAAACTGTACACGCCAAAAACGGTCTCTGGGTAACCAATAACGGCTATGAGTATAACCTTGTTCTGATCGCGACAGCCGTTGGTATCGCATTGACTGGAGCAGGCGCTTATTCTTTGGATGCTGTATTGAATATTTTCTAATGAAATGTAAAAGAACGCTAGGTTTGCCCCATATAGGCTGCTCCATATATAGCAAAAGAGCCCAGGACAGACAACGTTCCGTCCTGGGCTCGCATTTTTCGTACGATTCATTTTCTGCGGAGGGGTACTCTGCGATTAGGTCCGGCTCCGGGGATCGTTTTGCCTCCCGGAAATATTTGGGTGAGCGGTAACGCATTCATCCATATTATCCGGACGTGTTTGTTTTGTGTGCGATGAAATCCGGTCTCCGGATTTTCCCCCTCATCCCTCCATACCTTGGTAGGCGGCAGGCCCCTGTGCAACTTTTGCTTGACCCGGCTTAGGATCACAGCGAATTATTGCCATCTGAGCGCCCATTTTTCCATTTCGGTCAGTGAGTGTTTAAAGTCCATCCCCTTCTCCGTCAGACTATACTCCACCGAAACCGGCACGGTAGGAAATACCTTACGGTGCACGATCCCTTTCGCCTCAAGATGCTTAAGCGCGTTCGTTAATGACTGTGTTCTGACGACAGCCACGTCACGATGCAGCTGCTTGAATCGCTTCGGTCCGGCTGCCAGCTTGGCAATAATGAGAATCGACCATTTGGCCTCAAGTACCTCCAGGAATGCGCAGGTATGCATAAACTCCTCGTTCATATTCATGATGTACCACCACTTTCCAAAGTATAGTTGATCAATTTATTTGGTTTATATCCATTCAGTTTGCCTTCTTATCTAAGTATAGCTTCTTAATTATAATACAACCAAGACTTAGGAAGGGAATGGTACTCATGTATCGATCAGCTATTTACCTGCTTGCGCTGGCGGTGTTTCTGACGGCTACTTCGGAACTGGTTATCTCCGGTATCCTGGCCATCATTGCTAACGATATGGGCATTTCGCTTGCCGCTGCCGGGCAGCTTATCACCTTTTATTCACTTGCATTTGCCATTGGCACCCCTGTTGTGATATCACTGACATCCCGCATAGGCCGTAAAAAGCTTCTTTTCTCGGCCATGGTTGCTTTCACAGCGGGCTGCGCACTATCGGCCATCAGTGTGTCGGCGGCCATGCTGATTGTGTCGCGGATTATACTTGGCGTGAGTTCCGGCGTTTTTCTGGTCACCGCATTTGGCATAGCAGCCAAGCTGGTGCCGGCCGAAAAGCTTGGCAGCGCGATCGGAACCATTATTCTCGGCTTTAGCACGGCCATGATTTTGGGTGTGCCCGCGGGTATTACAATCACTGAGTGGCTGAATTGGAAATCCATTTTTGTACTGCTTGGGCTGTTGGGCATCGTGATTGGTATTGTCCTGTTACGCCTGCTGCCGGAGATGGAAGGAGACGAACCGACTCCGTTTTTTCAGCAATTCAAATGGCTGGGGAGCTCTGCCGTGATCATAGGCTTGTTAATTACTCTGTTCCGCGAGGGCGGAAATTCGGTGATGATGACGTATTTAACGCCGTATTTGCAGGAGCTGTATCATTTGCAAACATCAGAGCTGGGGCTTGTTATGCTGGGGCTGGGAGTGATCGGCGCCGTCGGTTCCCGGTTAGGCGGGTACGGTGTCGACCGCTGGGGGGCCGCCGTCGTCATAGGCTATGCCCTTCTGACTCATGCGGCAGCGTTCATGCTGCTTCCCTTATCCGGCCCCGTTCCGGGATTCAGATTTATACTGATCGCATGTGCTGTTTTGGCCATGTTTGCTGCGGGACCGGCCATGCAAAGCTATTTTATTCAGAAGGCACCCCATTCTGCTAATTTTATACTCAGCATAAACACATCCGTCATCCACCTGGGGCTGGCGGCCGGAGCAGGCATTGGCGGCATCGCCGTTAACCAGGCAGCGACGCTGGCGTATCACCCCTGGATCTCGGGTATTCTGCTGCTGCTTGGGCTGTCAGCCTGGGCGATCGGCGTCGTCGCGGGCAGAAAACGCGTTCAGTCAGTGTAATGATCCCCGAGAATCGTTATAAATCCAAAAATATGATTGACGAGTAAGTTTCGAAAATTTTACAATGGCTGTACATCGAACTGAGAGTGATAAACGTGAGTTGATAGATGAAGTAATATATCTTTATCACTAATTTGGTCGCTTATACCCAAGAGTGAATTTACCTTTGCGAAAGGAAGATCTTTATTACGAGGCCAGATCGTCAAACAAATCGTTTATCCTCTTTGGATCGCCAGCCTTGGATCGGGGATGTCGCACTGCTCCTTGTATCGCTCGCGTGGGGTTCCAGTTACATAACGGCTAAATTTGTGCTCCATGAGACGGAACCTTTTTTATTCCTGTTTCTGCGATTTCTCATCACCGTTCTAATCATGCTGCCCTTCACGTTGAAAAGCTTAATCAAAGCCTCCAAAGACACCTGGATCACAGGGATCATTTTCGGACTGTTTATCTACGCTATTTTTTCATTTGAAACGTGGGGAATCCGTTTTACTTCCGCGTCCAACTCAGCTTTTATCATTAGCTTGATAATCATTTTAACGCCACTAGTGGAGTGGAAAGTGAACCGCAAATTTACAGGCTATTTGTTTCTGCTTGCTGTGGCCATATCATTCGCAGGTACCGCCCTGCTTACGGTAAAAGAGAACCTTCTTTTCAATTGGGGAGACATCCTGATCTTTACCGCCGCTTTATTAAGAGCAACCCAGATGACTTATACGAAAAAATTAACGAACGGCAGAACGTATGACAGCAGCGCATTAACGATAATCCAGCTGGGAGTCGTGGCCATTCTTTCCGGATTTTCAACCCTCATCGTCGAAGGCCCCTCTTCTTTCTATATCCCTGTCTCTGCGAGTTTTTGGTTAAGTACGCTGTACCTGTCTGTCGTATGCACGATCTTCGCCTTCTATGCCCAACTTGTGTTTATTCGTCGAACCTCTCCTTCGCGTGTGGGATTGCTGATGGGGATGGAACCTGTCTTCGGGGCTTTGTTTGCGGTCATGCTCGGCGGTGAAGTATTGACGTTCTGGAATGTGCTTGGCGGCCTTATGATTATTGGCGCCACTTTCTGGGGCCGATATTTGTTGGACCGAAGAAATGCCCGGCAGGCGCAGACGGAACATGAGGCGGAAACGGAACATGCCAACAGTGCTCAAGCGTAGCAAAAGCCCAGTTCTGCCACTCTTTAGCGAAGCCAATCAAGCACCCGCCAGGCCTAAACGGCCAAGCGGGTGCTTGAATTTTGCTGCTTCCGGGTGCTTTAAGTTACTTGATGTCGTCGGGTGAGAAATCATAGTTATTTCTGTAAAATCACATTCAAATCCGCCCTAATCCTCTGCTCCTCACCACTTCCTGTTGTAGCAAATCTAAGCAAGGGAAGTTCGTAGGCTCTAAAAATACTATCCTTCAAGCAATCTCGTTTTAGCTGCCTTGGATTATTTTCATGAAACGCAAATCCATCGACCTCGATTGCAAGAACTGGAGATTTATCAAGCTTATTATAGAGAACAAAATCAACTGAAGCACCATTTTTTATATAACGGCGTTCCTCTTCCTTCAGCTTATCCATGTGAGCAAACAAATTTCCAAGAAAAACTTGATTACCTAACTCAAGCATATTGTAAGGTGGCTCATGCAATATATCCTCCAGCAAGGTTCGCATGATATTCTCAGATGCATACTTCGATTTCTGCTTGATCCGTTTCTTGAAAGCTTCTAATTTCTCTGAATATTCCTTATACAGCAAATCAAAAACAGATACGATCTCACTCTCAACTATGTTGTCATCGACTGTACTGTACTCCATGTACCTAATCAAATCACCAATTTCGTTACCATATTTGCGGAATACAGAATGATCGGTGACCAGGATGAATTTTTGCTGAGCCCTGGAAACTGCTACATTGATCATACAGGGGTCATTGACAAATTTAAGGCCCTTCTTTCCCGCTTTTGAACTATCTAGTACTGACGACATGATCATAATTGGCTTTTCACGACCTTGGTATTTATGTATGGTGTCGAATTCAATGGTCTGGGATAGCTGATTTGACGCTTTATCAACTTGTTTTCGATAAGGAGTCGCAAACCCAATGTCACTATACCTGCTGGCTGCTGCTCTCAGGTCCACAAGCACCTCTTGCTCAATCACATCAAGCTCTCGTTGATTGAACTTTCCTTTCTGACCATGCGTCAGTTCTCTCATATGATTACCGGCTACCGTTCGGTAGATTAACAAGGGACTATCCCCTTCCTGTTCAGTAGTATACGCTATGAGCTGCCCATCATAATACTTCCTGTTACAGAATTCAATAATTTGGGGATGACACCTGTAATGCTCCCTCAACATCACCTTAGGAACCGCATTACCATACAATTTGACCATAGCGGACAATAGATTGTGTCTAAAATAGTCATAGGGTCCACCTTGCTCCACCACGGCACCATTTAATTTCTCCTCTATACTCATGTCGGCTATCTGGGGCAGCTGTTTTACATCACCTACAATAATGACATTTTCGCAGCAGGAAAGTGCCAGTGCTGCTGTCAAAAGATCAACCTGGGAAGATTCATCTATTATGACGTAATCAAAAAGAAAGTTGTTAGGCACACAATTCCGAAGAGAATGTGTCGTGCTTAGCATTATAGGATACTGCTCCAGGAACTTGGCAAAATTCTTCATATAAGAGCTGGCGGTTACCTGAACAGGTTTGTAATTGAGATACTTTTGATAGAGTTTATGACGGAATAATTTCTCTGAATATTGCTGATGTTGCATTAGCAGGTTTTTAAAAGAATTTTGGGCTAGTTTACGTTCAATAGCTGTTACTTGCTCAGTCAATTGCCTGACTTTAAGCTCATAATATTTTCTTTGAAAATTTAAAATCACTTCCAGTTCTCGATCCTTCAGCCGCCTAAAATCATTGAAGCCGTGTCGTAATAATAGCTTTAATTTATGGAGAATGCTGTAAGTTTTACCTTGCTCCGAGGCTATATGACTATCTGCTAAGAAGGTTAATATTTTATCTGGTGTTTGACGATAAAACGAGAGTCTACCGATTTGTTCAATATCCTGCTTAGCAAAATAAGTTTTGAAGTGCTCCCATTCCAACCGATAGGCAGACAACAACTGTTGAAGTTGGGCTTTATTTCTTTCCAATTCCATCAATTCATGAATCTGAACGTCAATCTCTCTAATCTGTTGCAACAGTTCGCCTTCATCTATTTCACTTTTCCACATAGTTACGTCTTGGTAAGGCGGATTTGCAAAAAACCTCTTCTTATTCTCCGTATTGCCAAGAGCAGCCACGAGAAAATGGTACCCTTTCGCCTCCAGCTTGTCCCACACATTTTGAACAGCGGCATTATTTCCTGATACAACAGCCACCTTCTTATTCTGCATAACCACAAGATTGGCTAGAATGTTAAGGATGGTTTGCGTTTTTCCAGTGCCTGGTGGCCCCTCAATAATGGAGATCTGACTACACAGTGCCTTATCCAGTGCTTCCTTCTGACTTAAATTAAAATTGAATGGGAATATCGTATTAGAAACGGCTTTGGGTTCTACTTTTATCGGATCCCCATTTAGATAACAACTCAATACACTTTTCGGACTAATAAATGCGAGCTTTTTGAATTGCTTTTCCAGGAATGCTTCCTCTTCCGAGTTCTCTTCTGTAATGCGCGTATAATGAGAGATTGTCTCTAAATAATGCATAATAGATTTAGCCGTATTTGTCGTTACACTGCTGCTCTCTACCCGAATCGAATCTGCATGATATACGCGACTGGTGTTATTGTTGAATTTTATTCTGATTTTGGACCCAAAATCTATTGTGAGTTTAACATTATTCAGCGGAATATTCTTATGATAAACCACCATTTCACTTGTAATCTCTGTGATAACCGGGTTCTGTGCAAACACAACATCTCTTAGTGCATATGGGTATGTTTTTAAAGACCCTCGATAGGTGATCCAAACTACCGACTCTCTGACTTCGTATGATTGAATCTCGGTAGTTTTGTCCTTGCCCTTGACTAAAACTAAATAATATTCCTCGTTCATAGAAGAAGGACCTTTCGATTTAATGCGAATTTTGTAAGATATACGAATACAAATTTCGCCAATTGGGGTGTTAATTCCTGCAATAAAAAGAACTAAGATAAGCTTATATAAGATGATATCAATGAAGAAGTTGATCTTCCGTGCAGTTTGGACACTTGTCCGGAAACCGTAAACCATCGCTCGTGTAATATTCAAGATTCGTATCATCAAATATAAAAGGACTTCCGCAGGACCGGCATCCCAAAAAAATCGGGTCTTTCGAGCGAATGATCAGTGATTTGGCCCGCTCCGCCACTAGCTGTTTCCATTCCGCATCATCCAGATCATCGCTCTGTTGCAGTGCTTGGATCACATGACGGATTTCAGCCCGTACTTTTTTGAAATCAATGGGTTCCCACAACGCCAAGAAAGGAATATACTTCTTATTCCTGGAGCATAAAATTTTGTACAAAAGCAAGAAGATCATTCCCCGATTTCGTTCTTTCAAATACTCCATGCTGAGCGGTGTTACGTTATTCTCCAGCCAGTGATCCCATTCTTGCAGGAACTCTTCAGCCCGTCTCTCCCTCTCGACTGCCCATCCGCGGGAAGTAAACACAATCAGAGGGTACTTGCCGCTCATCTCCGTTTCCAAAAAATCGGTCCGGATCATCAGATCCACTTTATCCATGATCTGCTCTAATGTAATGTCTTTATAGTAACCATACGAGGGGTTTTGATCTAATCCAAGCCCCAGCACCTTACGATCCTTTGAACCTTTCAAAATTTTCGCAAGCAGCGTCCTTCCACCTTGGGCAATAATATCGTCGGCAGCCCGCAAAATAGCCCGCAGTTCAGGGTCCGGCAATGGTTTTACACGCTTCTTCATCCCTCTTCACCCTCCAGTCTATCAAAAATCAGATAAACTCAGTCTGTACGAGACTGTGGCTCACAGCTCCGGCGGGAGCGTAGCGTAAAGGCTTTCCTCATCGGCAAGCCTGTCCATTTCCCCACATGTTATACCATACGGAAAGCCCCATCCCGTATATCCGGCAATATATGCAAGCGTTCCGTCAGACCAAGGAGTTTCGCCTAATTGCTGCTCCCGCTGGCGTTGCAGCCTCTTTTCCTTGCGGATCTGTCTTGCCCTTGCAGCCTCTTTCTCACCTTCTCTAGCCTTCTGGGCGGCATCATCGCTTACCGCTACTCCCAACATGCGGAGCTCTATTATGGCCGTCTCTGTGTTAACACCAAAATGCTTGCGATAACCCCGGATGTAGCTTTTCCCGTCATAAGACTTCAGCCAACTTGCTGCAGCTGACTGCAGCCGCCTCTCCCTGTTCATTCTTTTGACTCGCGGTGTATTTGTACTTTTCTTTTTCTTCTTCCCCAACGATGTCCCTCCCACAGAGTTACGAAAAGAACAGATTAGATCAGTTTTCCTCAGAATGCTCTTCCAGAATAGCAGCGATCGCCTCCACCGAGTGTAGCCCTTGTACATTTTATCAAATCTTTTCATGGGCATAAAACTAAACCAGCTAATAGTGCTGTACACGCGCCAGATCTAATAACGAACTAAAGTATGAAAAATTATCCAATGGTTATAATTGATAACATTCTTCTTAAGGGGGCAACCTGTTTGTTTGCTTTGGATGCATTAGCTCTTATCATTTCGGGATTTATTTTGCTCAGGATTGCAGGAAAAAAGGTCATTTCTGAAATGACCCCCCTTGAGATGGTGACCACGCTGGCCATCGGTACGATCATTGGACATGTTGACGCACACAGCAGGTTATTGAGGACGATTATTACAATCGGGTTGTTCATAACTATACTGATCGTGTTTCAATATACCGCTATGAAATGGCCTTTTTTTCAAAAAATGATTATTGGCAAACCCACGTTAGTGATCAAGGATGGGCAAATATTACAACAAAATTTGGCCAAATTAAGAATGACTACTGAACAATTGGAGCTGCGCGTCAGACAGCAAGGTATAGAGAGTATATCCGATATCAAAACGGCAACGCTTGAAGTGAACGGCCAGATTGGCTATGAACTCACCAAATCGGCCAGCCCGGTAACTCGTAAGGAGTGGGAACAGCTGTTAAAAGCTTTAAAGGTTGAGTTGGAAAAAGAGGAGCCGAAAAAAGACAATGTGTTTGAAAAGGTGCGGAGGAGTGCTGAGTAAAATCAATGGTTGAGAGGAATTTCCCTGGGTCTTCTGATACGAAAAAGGCACTGATCTTATTGCTCAGTGTCTTTAATGTGTTGAGGCGATCTGCATCTGAGTAAATCCTCAGCTTCTGCCGCTTTTTCTATGGCGTCATAAAAAATCTCGAACTTATTCCCTTCGAATCTTCACCACACGTTTGCTGTTGAAAGGCTCCCCCTAAAGAGCTGGCTGACGGCGGAATTCATATTGCAAGTAACACTTCTGAAAAGCCGCCCGATATAAAATCAGCCTCTAGATTGAGTTTTAAATCTATAATTGTATAATTGTTATAACAGTTGAATAGAATGATATGGGGGATGCTCAATGAATAGGGTGGTTGAAATGGAACGAAAAGTGACGAAATTCGGTAACAGTTTGGGTATAACAATGACCGATGCACTGAAACAAATAGGACTGGATCAAGGAGATACCGTTAGTATCGATGTAAACAAATCTACTGGAGAAATCATTATCAGAAAATCAACAAAAGTGTCACTCCCTAATGGGATTAGTGGGGACTTCATGGAGTCTTTATCTGAGGCAATTAATGAGTACGATCAAACCTTAAAGGGCCTCAAAGACAGATGACGCCGGTTCGTTATTTATCTGTCCAAGAAATTATAGCCATTAATCTTGCCATGATTCAACGCTACAGTCCAGGTGAGCAAGTTGGAGTGAAAGACCCGGGATTGCTCGAATCAGCAATCCTTCGGCCACAATCTTCCGCTTTTGGAGACGATGCTTACCCGACCATTTTCGAAAAAGCAGCCGCTCTTTTTGAGTCACTAGGTCAAAACCATCCATTTCACAATGCAAACAAACGAACTGCTTTTACGGCACTTTTTATTTTTCTACGTTACAATAATCTACTTTTTAAGATGGATCCAAAAAAAGCTGAAGACTTTACTGTAGATATGGTTAATCACAAATATGAGTTTCAAGAATTGGCTGCGATTATTCAAACACATTGTGTGGAGAAAACGAAAGCTTAGAGTATGGGCGAAAAAGCAACCGGGCAAGGTTGCTTTTTCCTGTTAAGTGTGGCTTTAAAGGTGCCTTTAATATATGAGCGAACCATAATCATACAAATCCCCAGTGCATGTGCTCTTACTTTTCAACTGAAATCTGCTCTTAATGATTTGGGGTCGATTCTTTTAAGATTAGCAACATCAGAAAGCGGTAACGCGCTAGAGCCCATCCAGACTGTCTACTCCAATTCCATATAAAAAAGATTAGTAGTATTATCTTTTGTAATAGTATGCGCCCCTGGAGCAAGTGACACACTGACAATACCATTCGTCATTGGATAACTTGTTCCATCAACTTTGACCTTTGTTCCGTCTGGCGAATTAAACACTAATGTTAATGTAGCAGTTTCCGTAGAGGTAAAGGAAATACGGGTTGAACTCTCGATTTTCAAACATTGGGTTAGCGTCAAGCCGTTATACACCACGGTTCCCTTTGTTGTGGAAAGATTCCCTGCAATATCAAAAAAATCGCTTTTCAATCCGGAGGTTGTAAAGTTGTGGACCTGTTCCCCGGGGGATGGATTCGGTTCGGGCTCTGGCTCCGGTTCCGGCCCCGTCGAGGTTGAATTCCCGCCTACGGATACAAGTTGAGAGGTGTAGCTGCTTATTTTGGCCATAAGAGCTGTATTGAGGGCAAAGGATGTGTCGTCAACGGAATCATTAAACTCCCAGGTGAAGTCTCCGTTATTCAGGCGTCCGGCTTGTGCGGTAACGATCTGTTCCACATCGCTCACGTTAGCAATGTCCGCGCTGTTTACTCCCGTATCAACGCTTGTATCGAAGTTATTAAAAGCCGTTCCTCCCACTAATGCTTTGTATGAGCTAGGTACGGTTTCATTTCTTGACGAAGCCAAGTATGCATCGAATGAGGTTGCATTTGCCGGAGCTGTCCCGGTATTGGAGTTTGCATAAATCAGACTGTCTGCATCTATTATCATATTGTTATAGGCCTTGATCACGCCTCCGTCTTCGCCCGAAAATGTCCCTTCCCCTAAAGCATCCGTACCTTGCAAGGAGCTTAACATTGGGTATTTGCTATGTCTAAAATAATTGGATTCCACAAAGGCCGAAGCTCCTGTAGTAACACCGACACCATATTTTGAGACTCCGTCATAGAAGTTATTATATATGTGAACCGATGCTAATCTGATTCGTGGATGGCGGGAGTCCGAGTGATCAAACCAATTATGGTGGAACGTGACAAAGAATTCCTCCGATTCACTCAAACCGACCAAAGCCGCTTTTCCCGAATCCCAGTAGTGGTTGTAAGAGATTGTAATATAGGTCGACCCTTTCTTCAGGTCTGTTGAACCATCGCCCTTGGCCTGGTCGGCATCTCCTCCTGCGGTTCCATAAAATAGATCATTGTTATGCACCCACACGTTGACGTTTCCCGTATCCATGGAAATCCCGTCGTCAGGGAACAACATGTGCCCCAGATTTCTCACTTCCACATTCCCGACATATCTCAGGAGGAATCCCCACCCGTAAGCATAGGCGTCGTCTCCGATCCCTTCGACCGTTATATTCATTTCCGAATAATCGTTTTTGCCTTTTACTTGAAGGTATCCGCTGCTATTCAGTTGCCCGCTCATGTCGTCATCTGTAACTTTTCCAATAAACCGGATGGCAAGAGGGGTTGTATCATAGCCTTTTTGTCTTAGTGTCAAAATCTCGCCGATACCCACACCCGTTTGAACACCGCCAGAGCTATTGATTTTCACATCAAGAGTTACGGTTCGTGCCGTCTCGGAGGTCACATAAATAACTTGTGCACCATGCTTAAGTGTTCCGTCATCATTGTAGGCACCCGATCCTGTACCGTATTGCGAGTCTGAGGAAAAAGCAAATCCGGATCGATCATATGACACTACAGATAAGCTGTTCGAAACGGCTCTTGCCGTTGAACCGTCCGTCAGCCTGGCTTCAACCTTCATTACATAAGTTCCGGCCGCAAGACCTACGGCGTCCGCTCTCCAATAGGAGGGGTATTGTCGGATCAGCTCATTATCAATTTGCTGATAGCTGGAATCCGGCGCACTTGCGTGTTTAACATATACATTGTATCCCTCCGCATTACTCACCGGTGACCATTCTACATACGCCGTTTCATTCCAGCCCCCACCGCCGATGATCGAAATCCCGGCAGCATGGACCGTTGTATTCGCCCATCCCCCTGCTACTAAAGATAGGGCCAGAGAAAACAACAACACAATGCCGGTTACCTTTGCAACTCTGTTTTTCATTTGATTTCCTCCTGTTTTTTATTATGTTACCCATCTTTTTGTAACCGTTTACAAATTGACCGGAACTTCCTTACCCACCTCCTCGCTTATGGATCGATCATGTCTTTCAAAGTGAACGCCTTGTTAAGTTCAACAAAATTGTGAACTTCACGCACAGCATATCAGCGGCGAAAGCAGTTCCAGAATAATCATTTTCTCATACTCTGTATTCCGCTGTATTCTGAGTTAATGATTATATGTAAGGGAAATGACACTTCACTCTTGGACAAATTGTTCTCTTGTCCAAAAAAGCAAAAATCCACAACCGGATTCGGTTGTGGATAACACTTTTAAATTTACAAATCGCTATTTTTTAATGCATTGAGAAATAGTTTGCTGCATAAAAAAGTTGCCAACAACCATATAGGGGTCATTGGCAACCGAAAGTATGATTCATGAAGAGTATCGTGTGTTTCTCAACCGCTCTATTTCTTCTTTTGTTAATCCGGTGGATGAAGCAATGATAGCAACATCCACTCCTGATTGAATCAATTTCTTGGCAATATCGGTGGTCTTGCTACGTTCTCCTTCTGCCTTAGCTCCTTCAATCATGGAAGCTTCATCATGAAGATACTTCTGTCTGTCTTCGTACAATCGGCGGGCCTCAGCATCCTGACTCAGAAACTCCAACGTATCCATTGCTTTTTTCAATATAGGTTCATTCATCGTCAGCACCTCCCAATTGGATTTATCTACACCCTTCAAAAAGAGCAGCCAATTGACCAAACCGCCGCTTTCAACAGGAGATGCATGCTCCCCGAGTTTTGGAAGCTCAAGAAAATGCAGTTCTATGTCATCAATGAGCGGTATACCGCTTCGATCTTCACGCAGATGGAATACGTTATGATATTGATTATTGGACAGGAAAGAATAATTCAGTATATTGATGGTCACACATTTCTTCAACGCTTTATAAGATTGTCCCTCTTGAAGCTGTCCACTGTAAAGCTTGCTCCAATAGAACATGGTGCGTTTCTCGGTATCGTATTTGTTGAATAGTTGCATTTCAACGTTGATAAGCTCACCATCCACTGTTTTCCCTCGAATGTCCAGAATCGACTGTTTGTCGCGAGGAGCATCTTTATCAGTATACGGATTGACCAGAATGATTTCAGTTAAAGGCTGTTTGCCGGCCTCAATAAAAGTCTTATTCAAGAACTCAAGCAGGACATCGCGGTTTTCCTCACTGCCGAATATACGTTTAAATAGAAAATCGTTTCGGGGATCAAGCAGTTCGTTCATCTGCAATCAACTCCATTCGTCATTAGTATACCATGCTTACAAATTCTTAGACAGACAAAGCAAACATACCAAAAACCACGGTAACATTACTCAATATTCATATTCCTGAAGATGTTCAGTGCGGTAACACCATACCATCAGTGACGGTCACTGGCTACATCAACAACACACGGAACAAACCCAGCCACTGTAAACCTTTCTAACCGTGATGTACCCTGAAACATCCCCATAAAATGTAGAAAGACCACCTTCAAAGGTGGTCTCACTGATGATTTAAATGGAGGCGAGGGGAGTCGAACCCCTGTCCGAAGATAACGCCACATAAGCTTCTACGGGTGTAGTAACAGTTTTGATGTCACCCTAGAGACTCCCCGTTACCGGATTCCCTTCGGGTCAGCCTGGTTGTCTTCTTCAGCTAGCCGCAGGCGGAGACTAGACAGCGTATCCCACTAAAGTTGAGCCCTCATCCCGGTACATGGGCGATACAGAGCGAGAGCACGTCTGCAGGTTATTAAGCTGCGAGAGCGTAGTTAGTTTGTTGTTTGCCGTTTAATAGGCTTTAGCGTTGATGAAGCGGACGCGTCCCCACTACCCGCTACTCATGCTCGAACTATCCCCGTCGAATCCATAAACGCCCCCTCAATATAAAAGGGCTTCTGGATCAGATCCGGCATAACCGGGCATAAGCATTGATCTATTCCTCATCCTTTCCCTCCATAAAAGAAAGGATGTTCAGAAGCATCACGGTGCAGTTTCCCTAAGAACACTGCTTAAATAGTATACCATACATCAGCATCAAAATATAGACGTTTCGATATACTGAGCGTATATAAATTACCCCAACTCAGGTACCCCGACCCGCCACAAGCAGCATGTTCCTGCACAGCCAACTCCGTGTTAACGCGCGACCTTCTGCTTCTCACGCAGCGCACGCTGGATGTCGCGTTGAGCATCCCGTTTGGCGGCCGTTTCGCGTTTGTCGTACTGTTTCTTACCTTTACCCAGCCCAAGCAGCAGCTTCGCATATCCGTTGCGGACGTAAATCTTCAGCGGCACGATCGCGTAGCCGTCCTGCTTCGACAGGCCCAGCAGCTTGTTGATCTGCTCCTTATGCAGCAGCAGCTTGCGCGCGCGGGTCGGATCGTCGGGATTATGCCGGTTGCCCTGCTCGAACGGGCTGATATGCATGTTATGAATATGAATTTCCCCGTTACGAATGGTTGCAAACGCATCGTTGATATTGGAACGCCCGTTGCGGACGGACTTGATCTCCGTTCCCGTTAGCACCATTCCCGCTTCGTAGGTATCTTCAATAAAATAATCATGGGAAGCTTTCTTGTTCTGGGCGAGCACTTTCCCGTCGGCTTTTTTACCCATGACAATCACTCCTTTAACAAAATAACATATAGCGAAGCCAGACATTAATTGTAGCAAAAGCACCTTGGCAAAAGCAAGGATATCCGGCTTCAATCAGCTGCAATTACGTCACATACTATGCTCCGCAAGCGAACAGCCTGTCGTCGTAACAGGCTGCTTGTGCATGCTGTGGCCCCTTGAGCAAGCAGCCTGCCCCATGACAGGCTGCCAGTGCTTGCCATGACCCTTGAATATTCAGGGACATCGCCGACCGTCTGACCGTCGCAAAGACGGTTTGAGATCCTCAAAACTTCCACAAATCAACTGTCCGTCCGTTCACTTTTTCTTCTTACGCACAAAGGCTGCTGTCGCGTTCCCGCCGCTGCCGCCTTTGGACTTCTTCCGCTTGCGGCGCACCGGACCGCCAGCATCGCTGCCCGGCGTGGCCGACTCGCCGATGAAGATGCCGCTCGCCGACGTCTTCTTGCGGCGGCTCCCCCCTTCGGCAGTCGGCGAGCTGTAGCCGCCTTTACCGCTGCCGAAGCCGAAGCTCACCGCAGGGGCTGCGGCACCCCCACGATCGGACCGGCCACCATTGCCGCCCCGTTTGCCTTTACCCTTGTCTCCGGAGCGTCCGCCTTCCGACGCCGCTGGCGCACCACCACGGCCGCCTCCCTTGCCGCGGCCGCCCGAACGCCCGGAGCCGCCGCCAGCCCAGTCGGGCCGTCCGCGCTCGCTGCGCGGCTTCATATCCACCAGCTCGAAATCGATGGTGTGCTCTTCCATGCTGACGCGCGCCACCCGTACCTTCACCTCATCGCCGATGCGGAATACGCGGGAGGTGCGCTCCCCGATCAGGGCCATATGGGCCTCATCGAAGTGGTAATAATCGTCCGTCAGGCCACCCATCCGGATGAGCCCCTCCACCGTATTTTCCAGCTCAATGAACATACCGAAGCTGGTAACGCTGCTGATAATGCCGTCGAACTCTTCCCCGACCTTATCGAGCATGTACTCTGCTTTCTTCATCTGCTCTACATCGCGCTCGGCATCCACCGCAACCCGCTCCCGTTCGGAAGACTGCTGCGCAATATCCTGCATGCGGGAAGCGAGGTATTCCTGGCGCTCCGGCGAAAGCGTGCCGCCGCTCTGCAGCACTTCCCGAATCACACGGTGAATGACCAAATCGGGATAACGGCGAATCGGGGACGTGAAGTGGGAATAAAACTCCGCCGCCAGCCCGAAGTGACCCGTCGATTCCGAATCATATTTCGCCTGCTTCATGGAGCGCAGCATCATCGTGCTCAGCACAGTCTGCTCCTTCGTGCCCTGGATATCCTCCAGCAGCGTCTGCAGGGCACGAGGGTGAATTGAATTGCCGCGGCCTTTAATCTGATGGCCGAAATTAGCGGCAAACGCCATAAAATTCTGCAGCTTTTCCTGATCCGGGTCCTCGTGAATCCGGTAAATAAACGGCACCTTCAGCCAGTGAAAATGCTCCGCCACCGTCTCATTCGCCGCCAGCATGAACTCCTCGATAATCTGTTCGGCCACCGTGCGTTCCCGCTTGACGATATCGACGGCCTTGCCTTCCTCATTGACGATGACCTTGGCTTCGTCGAAATCAAAATCCACCGCGCCCCGCTTCATCCGGTTGCTGCGCAGCTTCATGGCCAGCTCCTTCATCAGCTTGAAGGTATCGACCAGATCCTTGTAGCGCTCCAGCAGCTCCGGATCCTCCTCATCGAGGATTTTGCGGACATTCTTGTAGGTCATCCGTTCTTTCGTCTTGATCACACTTGTAAAAACATCATGCCGCACGACCTTCATAGTCGGATCGAATTCCATTTCACACGACATCGTCAGCCGGTCAACCTGCGGATTAAGGGAGCAAATTCCGTTAGACAGACGGTGAGGAAGCATCGGGATGACACGATCCACCAGATACACGCTGCAGCCGCGGTTATACGCTTCCTGATCAAGCTTGGAATTCTCGCGCACATAATACCCTACATCCGCAATATGAACGCCAAGCAGGTAGTTTCCGTTCGGCAGGCGTTCCACATTGACTGCGTCATCGAGATCCTTCGCGTCTTCGCCGTCGATCGTCACGATCGTTTTGTCGCGCAGATCCCGTCTCCCTTGCCGGATGATTTCATCCTCTGTAATAGAATCGGGAGCCGCATCCGCTTCAGCCATGACTTCCTCGGGAAAAGATTCCGGAAGCTGATGCTTGCGGATAATGGACAGAATATCCACGCCCGGGTCGTCCTTATGACCAAGAATTTCAATAATTTCACCTTCGGCAGCCGCACGGCCCTCGGGGTAGTTCACAATCTTGACAACGACCTTCTGTCCATTGACCGCTCCATTAAAACTGGGCTGAGGAATAAAAATATCCCGATTAATCCGTTTGTCGTCAGGAATTACGAAGCCGTATACTTCATGGCTCTGGAACACGCCGACCACCTGCAGAATGCCACGCTCGACGATCCGCACCACTTCACCTTCCAGGCGTCCGCCCGCAGGCCCTCTGGAGGTCACACGGACCAGCACGGTATCGCCGTTCATTGCCCCCTTGAGGTCATTCGCATGAATATAGACATCCGGATGATCCCTGTCCTCCGGAATAAGGAAAGCAAAGCCCTTGGCATGAGCCTGCAGGCGCCCGCGCACCAGGTTCATCCTCTCCGGAACGCCATACCGGCTGCCGCTGTTCAGCAGCAGCTTGCCGCTCTCCTCCAGCGTGTTCAACAGCTTCAGGAATTCCCTGAAATCCGCCGCATTATCAATCCCGAAATGCTTCTCCAGCTCCTGATATGTCATCGGCTTATAAGCGGCATCCCGCATAAATTCAAGTATTTGTTCTTCAGTTATCATTTCGTCCACCTCGGGTGACCTTTAATTTTCGACCCATCCCTCTCTAATCTGTTCCTGCTCTACGTTCGTGAGGTGCAGGCGCCTCATCCGGTCATCATTAGACCAGTCCTAGTATACTCATACCCTAGTATACACAGATTCAATCCCATGCATCCCTGCACCCGGTAAAGTATGAACTTTCCTATATTAGAATATCGCTTATTATGTATTTCGGTCACGGCCGTATAAATATTCAAAAAAAGCCTCCGTTTCGGTTGAAACGAAGGCTTTAGGTGTTCGTATTAGCTCACCAGGACAGCAACCAGAATGGAGACGATCATAAACGCTGCTCCGAGTCCTGTCGTTACACGCTGCAGAATCAGATCCATCCCGCGCGCTTTGGTCTTGCCAAACAGATGTTCCGCTCCTCCGGAGATGGCACCGGACAACCCTGCGCTCTTACCTTTTTGCAACAATACAACCGCGATTACAGCAATGGACAATACAACGAGCAAGATTTTCAAAAACAATTCCATGTAATCCACCCCCTAAGACTGAGCATCACTATCTATGCATTAAAATGAAGAGTTCACGTCTCATAAACAGCATTTTTATTTTATCATATCCATTCGCTTAACACAACCAAACTTTCCAAAATCTCCTCAAAGCTCAAGGGATGATAACTGATCTACATGGCTTGCTCATTGACGTAGTTTGCGCGGTTTAGTTTGCTGTTTGCAGCAACCAGACTGTACTGGCCAGCACCAGACCACCCCCAATCGACACACTGTACCAGGACAGCCCGCGATACAAGCTCAGCTTCCAGGATTGTAATGCCTCATCCTGCATCAGACGTTCGTTCTCCCGCTGCAATGATCTGGAGGTTCTGCGCACCCCCTGCAACATGTTTAGCCCTTTCGATAATGGAGCAAAAAAGCCCGTGTTCCGTACATAGGCCAAGGCCCCTACGACCAGAGCCAGCATACCGTACAGAAATAATCGATTCGCAGCCTCCTGCCCGCCCTGAATTGCGGAGACTGGACCAGTACCAGTGACAGCAGCCTGAACACTCCCATTGCAAATGAGCCAGGTGATTCCAGCCGCCAGTCCCGTCACCGCGATTGTCCGAAGCAGCATGCTTACTCCACTACCCGCTTGGCAAAGCGAAGGTCTGCATTGGCGCGGGCATCAAAGACGATCCCTTCCACCTTAGGACTGACCAAAGCGGTATCTGCGGAGAACAGCAGGGTCATAATCGGGAGCTCGTCCATCAGAATGCCCTCTGCCTCATGCAGCTCTGCAAAGCGCTTCTCCGGGTTCTGCTCATACGTTGATTCCTGAATCAATTGATCGTAAGCGGCATTGCTCCAGTTCGTGAAATTGTTCGAGTTATCTGTAGTGTAATGCCCAAGCACGCCAAGAGGGTCCAGATAATTGCCAACCCAGCCCATACGCGCAACCTGGAAGTTCTTCTGCTTGAATGTATCAATATATGTTCCCCATTCCTGGTTTTCCAGTTGAACCTGAACCCCCAGGTTTTCCTTCAGCATTTCCTGAATAGCTTCCGCGACTTTTTTGTGCTTGTCATTGGTATTGTACTTGAAGGTTACCGGTGGCAGCTCAGTCAGGCCCTCCTCTTGCAAGCCTTCTGCCAGCAGTTCCTTTGCTTTATCTACGTTATATTCGTAATACTTTTCTGTAGCTTCGTCCCTGAAATCCTTGCCGGATGGAGCCGTAGTACCATACGGAACATAGCCGTAAGCAGGGACCTCACCTGCTTTGGTGACATTGTTCGCCAGCGCCTCACGGTCGATCGCATAGGAGAAGGCTTGTCTAATCTTTTTGTTATTAAAAGGCTTCTCCTTAACATTGAACGAGTACGTATACACACTGAACGAAGGATGCGACACATATTCCTTATTACTCTTCTCCTGATCAATCGTATCCACAGGCAGGGACAAAATCAGATCGAGATCGCCCGTTTTATACATCTGATAATAAGTCGTGGAATCCTGCACCATCTTAAAGTTAATCGTATCCAGTGCAATGAGGTCCTTGTTCCAGTAATTCTCGTTCTTGCTCAGTGTAATCTCCTCATTATGCTTCCAGGTTTTCGCCGTGAAAGGTCCGTTGCCTACCAATGTCTCCGCTTCTGCTGCCCATTTCTCATTTTGCTCTACAACAGCATGATTTACAGGCAGGTAAGCATGGCCTACCGCTACGATAGGGAAGAAGCTGAGCGGCGCCTTCAATTCCACCTTCAGCGTCCGATCATCTACAGCCGTAATGCCCACATCCTCAGCCTTGCCTTTACCTGTGTTATATTCCTCAGCACCCTTGATGTAATATAAAGATGACGGATCGTAAGCAGCAGTCTCCGGGTTCAATACACGCTTCCACGAGTATTCAAAATCCTGAGCTGTGAGCGGGTCGCCGTTGGACCATTGCGCTCCGTCCCGGATCGTGAAGGTGTACGTCTTGCCGTCCTCCGAAATATCTACGTTGCCCGCAGCGGCCTCTACGACATTGCCCTCTTTATCATAGCCATACAGCCCTTCATACAGATTGTCGATAACCCAGTAGGAGGTTGTATCCGAGGCAAAAGCCGGGTCCAGAGTATAGGGCTCCCCTCCCGCCAGATTGGTAGTCAGCACCTGAGGAACAGCTGCTCCAGCTCCCTCTTTCGTGCTGCCATCGGCCGAACTGGCAGACGGAGAGCTGCCGCTCGAGCATCCAGCCAGCGCCACGGCTGCCAGCAGCAGGATGGTGATCCAAGTTCGAGTGAATGATTTCATATGACTCTACCTCCAAGTAATATAGTAAGTTATTATGTAGTTCCCTTTATCGAAGCCCTTAAAGGCCATATAAGATATTTAAGGGCCCTTGAAGCTAGTTATTGCTTCGGGGATCAAGCACATCCTGTAATCCGTCTCCCAGCGCGTTGAATGCGAACATCGTCAGGGAAATCATGAAACCCGGGAAAAACAGCCTCCACCACTGTCCGCTCAAAATGACCCCTAATGAATCGTTTGCCATCGTTCCCCAGCTTGCTGCAGGAGCCTGAATACCCAGACCAAGAAAGCTCAGAAACGACTCAGAAAAGATAGCCGACGGAATGGTAAAGGTCAGATTCACAACGATGATGCCTGCTGCGTTGGGCAGCAGATGTTTCAGGATAATCCGGGTGTGCGACATTCCCAGCATACGGGCCGCCAGCACATACTCCCGCTCCTTGAGCTGCAGAATCTGGCCTCTGACAACCCGGGCCATACCAACCCAGCCCGTGATGGACAAGGCGATGACCATCGTCCATATGCCCGGCTTCATAATGACCAGCAGCAAAATAATGACCAGCAAATAAGGAATGCTGTACAAAATTTCAACCACCCTCATCAATAGGCCATCTATCCGGTCACCCAGGGGACTTCTCCCAGCCATGTAGCCGGATATTCCTCCGACTACAATGCCCAATATCAGATCAATCACTGCCGCTGCAAACCCTATGAATAAGGATATTCGGGCACCCGCCCAAGTACGTGCCCACACGTCACGCCCCAGATCATCCGTACCGAACCAATGCTCGGCCGACGGAGGCTGGTTCGTCTGGGTTAAAGACTGCGTACTGGGAGTGTGCGGAGTTAAATGAGGCCCCACCCAGGCCATTGCCAGGATCAGCAGCAACAAGACCGCACCACATACCGCCAGCTTATTCCGGAGGAGCCGGATTGCAAGCTCTTGCCAAGCCGGTATGGCGGAGCGTTTCTGGAAGGAAGCAGCGGGCTTGGCCGCGCCAACCAATTGGAACGATGATTCGGAGTAAAGGTTAAGCTGCTCATTGGATGATTTCATGCTATTCTCCTTTGCTCACCAGTTGAATTCTCGGGTCGACCACGCGGTATAAAATGTCAATCAGGAACAACGTGATGACGAGCACCGTGCTGTAAAAAATAGTCGTGCCCAAAATCACCGGATAATCGCGATTAAAGACACTGTCCACAAAATATTTACCGATCCCCGGAATCGCAAAGATCTTCTCGACCACAAAGGTTCCGGTAATCACGGAAGCAAATAACGGCCCCATGAAGGACAGTACGGGAATGAGCGCATTCCGCAGACCATGCCTGACGATAACCTCCCAGGTGGATAACCCTTTGGCCTTCGCCGTACGAATGTAATCCTGATTCAATACATCAATCAGACTTGTTCGCACGAAGCGGGCTATTATCGCTAGCGGTGTAACGGATAGAGCCAACGATGGCAGTACCGTGTGCTTCCACGTGCCCCATGAAGCCACAGGCAGAAGCCTCCACTGCACTGCGGCATATTTAATGAGCAGCGGCGCAAGAATGAAGCTGGGGATGGAGATACCGATGATGGCTACAATCATGGCGAGATAATCCAACGTGCGGTTATGATACAACGCAGCCACACTGCCCAAGGTAACACCTGCCAGAATGGCGAAGATCATCGCTTGCAGACCGATCCAGGCAGAAGGGGGAAAACCCCTGCTGATTAGCGTATTCACATCCGTCGTCTTGGATTGAATAGACGGTCCGAGATCGAATGTCAGCAAATTTTTCAAATACGTCACATACTGCACAGGCAGCGGTTGATCCAGGTGATAGCGTGCCCGCATATTTTCCACTACCGCCTCTGGCAGCGTATTGGAATCAGAGGCAAAGGGGTCTCCAGGAATCATATGCATAATCAGGAAGGTCAACGTAACCACAATCCAGATTGTGAGCAGCATCGTCAGCATACGCTTAACAATATACATCGTTCAATTCTCCTGTCTTCATAATACTCTGTAAAACCATATGTATAGTGAGATTTAAAAGCGCAGCAACACCTTCTCTGTTGAAAGAATAGTAAAATCGCAGGATTTATTCCAACAAATTTAATAGGAATAATATAGTATTCAACTTGTCGTGTCAACTTTTTTCTAATATCGATTTTGATTGATGCCTTCTGTGGTTAGATAACAAATAACAAAGTGTACAAAAAAAAGCGGACCCGGAGTTACCTTGGGGTCCGCTTTCTTATCATGAGCTTCTCACATGAAGAGCTCATATTACGAGTATCCCATCCCTTGTCTTCAGGCGAAGACGATCGGAGTGAGATACTTATTTTTTCAGGTTGTAGAAGGATTTCAAGCCATGGTATTGAGCCAGCTCGCCGAGCTGGTCTTCGATACGAAGCAGCTGGTTGTACTTCGCGATACGGTCCGTACGGGACGGAGCACCGGTTTTGATTTGGCCGGCATTGGTAGCAACCGCGATGTCAGCGATAGTGCTGTCTTCGGACTCACCGGAACGGTGGGATATTACAGCTGTGTAGCCAGCGCGCTTCGCCATTTCGATGGCGTCGAACGTTTCTGTCAGGGTACCGATTTGGTTTACCTTGATCAGGATGGAGTTGCCGATGCCTTCTTCGATACCTTTGCTCAGACGTTCAGTGTTGGTTACGAACAGGTCGTCACCAACCAGCTGAATTTTGCTGCCCAGCTTCTCGGTAAGCAGCTTCCAGCCTTCCCAGTCGTCTTCTGCGCATCCGTCTTCAATCGTAACGATCGGGTATTTCTCAACCCAGGAAGCCAGCAGGTCTACGAACTCAGCGGAAGTGAAGGATTTGCCTTCGCCTTCCAGCGTGTACTTGCCATCTTTGTAGAACTCTGTGGATGCAACGTCCATACCGAGCAGTACGTCTTCGCCTGGCTTGTACCCTGCTTTTTCGATCGCTTCGATGATGGAAGACAGTGCATCTTCGTTGGATGTGAAGTTAGGAGCAAAACCGCCTTCGTCGCCAACTGCGGTGTTCAGGCCTTTGCCTTTCAGAACGGATTTCAGGTTGTGGAAGATTTCCGCACCCATACGCAGTGCTTCCTTGAAGCTTGGAGCGCCTACTGGCAGAACCATGAACTCTTGAACGTCAACGTTGTTGTCGGCATGAGCGCCGCCATTCACGATGTTCATCATTGGCACAGGCAGCTGCTTCGCGTTGAATCCGCCAAGGTATACATACAGAGGCAGGTCCAGAGCCTCAGCAGCAGCACGTGCTACAGCCATGGATACAGCCAGAATTGCATTCGCACCCAGTTTGCCTTTGTTAGGAGTCCCGTCCAGAGCAATCATCGTTTTGTCGATTTCCAGTTGGTCAATCGCGTTCAAACCGATAATTTCCGGTGCGATTACTTCGTTTACATTTTTAACTGCTTGCAGTACACCTTTACCGAGGTAACGGTCTTTATCATTATCGCGCAGCTCTACAGCTTCGTGCGCGCCAGTGGATGCGCCGGAAGGAACGATTGCGCGTCCCATTGCGCCGGATTCCAGATATACTTCAACTTCTACAGTCGGGTTGCCGCGGGAGTCGAGGACCTCGCGGGCGTACACGTCAGAAATAATAGTCATTGTACAGATCTCCTTTTGGTATGTTTATTCTATTCCTAAATTAGCACATCTTATTTACGCGCTGCAATCATGGACTTTCCTGTCATTTCCGCCGGCTGCGGCAGACCCATCAGATCCAGCAGCGTCGGAGCTACGTCAGCCAGGATACCGCCTTCGCGCAGCACCACGTTCTCATCCGTTACGATGAACGGTACCGGATTGGTGGTATGAGCAGTAAATGGACGGCCCTCTTCGTCGATTTCCATATCCGCGTTGCCGTGGTCGGCAATGATGATCACCGTGCCGCCCTTGGCCTTGACGGCATCGACTACACGTCCTACGCACTCGTCCGTCACTTCCACCGCTTTGATCGTAGGCTCCATTTTACCGGAGTGTCCTACCATGTCCGGGTTCGCAAAGTTCAGAATAATCGCGTCATGCTTGTCGGATTCAATCTCCTTCACGCAGGCGTCTGCCACTTCATAAGCGCTCATTTCCGGCTGCAGGTCGTAGGTCGCCACTTTCGGCGAGTTGATCAGCACCCGTGTTTCGCCTGGAAGCTCAACATCACGGCCGCCGCTGAAGAAGAACGTCACGTGCGGATATTTCTCGGTTTCTGCAATGCGCAGCTGCTTCTTGTTATGCTGCACAAGCACCTCTCCGAACGTGTTGTCCAGATTCTTCGGCTTGTAGGCTACAAAGCCGTTTACCGTTTCACTGAACAAGGTCAGGCACACGAAATGCAGGTTTTCCGGGAATTTCGGACCTCTGTCAAATCCGCGGAAATCGGCATTGGTGAATACCTGGGACAGCTGAATGGCACGGTCGGGACGGAAGTTCAGGAACACAACGGAATCCCCGCTCTCCACCAGACCTACCGGGCTGCCGTCCGCTTTGGTAATAACAGTAGGCTCTACAAACTCGTCAAATACGGACTTCTCATACGATTCACGCAAGGCTTGCAGCGGATCCGTATATTTAGGGCCTTCTCCATACACGATGGCACGGTAGGACTTCTCAACCCGTTCCCAGCGTTTATCGCGGTCCATCGCATAATAACGGCCTTGTACGGTTGCAATTTTGCCGATGCCCGCTTCCTGGATTTTCGCGATCAACTTCTCCATGAAGCCTACACCGCTGTCAGGCATTACGTCGCGTCCGTCCATGAATGCATGGATGTATACTTCGTGCAAATCCTCCCGCTTGGCCAGATCGATCATGGCAAACAGGTGGTCAATGTGGCTGTGTACGCCGCCGTCGGACAGCAGTCCGTACAGATGCAGCTTCTTGTTATTATTCTTCGCATAACGAACGGCTTCAACCAAGGTTTCGTTATCGAAGAACTCGCCTTCCCGGATGGACTTGGAGATTCTGGTCAAATCCTGATACACAGTCCGGCCGGCACCGATGTTCAGGTGTCCTACCTCCGAGTTGCCCATTTGCCCTTCCGGCAACCCAACCGCTTCGCCCGAAGCCGTCAGCGTCGTGTGCGGGTAAATGCTTAAGTATTTGTCGTAGTTCGGCTTGTTGGCCTGTGCAACGGCATTGCCTTCCACGGTGTCTCTGAGGCCAAATCCGTCCATGATGATCAATGCCACCGGTCTTGGTGCAGTCATGTTACTTCGCCCCCTCAACAAGCGCGATATAGGAATCCGGCTGCAGGCTTGCCCCGCCAACCAGTGCGCCGTCGATGTCACTTTGGCCCATGTATTCTGTTACATTTTCGGGTTTTACGCTGCCACCGTATTGAATGCGGACTGCATTGGCAGTGCTCTCGTCATACAGCTCTTTAATCAGCGAACGGATGTAGGCAATCACTTCATTGGCATCCTGGGCCGTAGAAGATTTGCCTGTTCCGATAGCCCAGATCGGTTCGTAAGCCACGACAACCTTCGCCGCTTGATCCTGCGGAAGGCCCGCAAAAGCAGCTTCTGTCTGCACTTTGCAGACTTCCTTCGTTTGTCCGGCTTCACGCTCTTCCAGCTTCTCACCGACACATACGATCGGAGTCAGATCGTTGCGGAATGCCGCATGAACTTTCTTGTTCACGGTCTCATCCGTTTCCGCGAAATATTGACGGCGCTCGGAGTGTCCGATAACGACGTAGTCCACGCCAAGATCCTTCAGCATGCGGCCGCTGATTTCGCCTGTATAAGCACCGTCTTCAGCAAAGTGAAGGTTTTGTGCTCCAATTTTGATGGAGGTTCCTTTCACAGCTTCCACCAGAGCCGGCAGGTTCGTGAATGGCGCGCAAATGACGCTCTCTACGCCTTCCACTTCAGCTTTGCCTTTCACGTTCTGGATGAAGTCTGTTGCTTCAGGAACCGTTTTGAACATTTTCCAGTTGCCTGCAATAATCGGTGTTCTCACTCTATTCAGCTCCCTGCTTTTTACTTGTCGTTCAATGCTACAACGCCTGGAAGTGCCTTGCCTTCCATGAACTCAAGGGAAGCGCCGCCGCCAGTGGAGATGTGATCCATCTTGTCGGCCAGACCAAATTTCTCCGCTGCAGCCGCAGAATCGCCGCCACCGATGATGGTGTAACCTTCGGTTGCCGCGCAGGCTTCCGCTACTTCAAGGGTACCTTTGGAGAATGGATCAATTTCAAATACGCCCATTGGTCCGTTCCATACGACCAGCTTGGAGTTTTTGATGACATCCGCATAGATTGCACGGGTTTTCGGACCGATGTCCACGCCTTCCCATTCTGCTGGGATTCCGTCAATGTCCACGATTTGTGTATTCGCGGAAGCGCTGAAATCATCTGCTACCACTATATCCACCGGCAGGTAGAATTTTTTGCCCAGGCTTTTGGCTTTCTCGATAAAGCCAAGGGATTCGTCCAGCTTGGAGTCATCCAGCAGAGACTTGCCGATTTCATAGCCTTGTGCCTTCAGGAAGGTGTAGCTCAGGCCGCCACCGATGATGATGTTGTCCGCAAGGGTAATCAGGTTATTGATCACGTCGATCTTGTCCTTAACCTTGGAACCGCCGACAATAGCCGTAAACGGACGATCCGGATTGGACAGCGCTTTGCCCAGTACGGACAGCTCTCTCTCCATCAGCAGACCGGATACCGCCGGCAGCAGATGTGCAATGCCTTCCGTGGAAGCATGCGCACGGTGAGCTGCGCCAAATGCGTCATTAACGAACAGATCTGCCAGCTCAGCAAATTGCTTCGCAAGTTCAGGATCGTTCTTCTCTTCGCCTGGATAGAAGCGGACGTTCTCAAGCAGCAGCACATCGCCGTTTTGCAGCTCGGCTACTTTTGCTTTTACCGCTTCACCAACAGCCTCGTCAGCTTTAGCCACAGGTTTGCCGAGCAGCTCGGACAGGCGTGCCGCCACAGGTGTCAAACGCATGGATTCAACCACTTCGCCTTTTGGACGTCCGAAATGGCTTGCCAAAATAATTTTAGCACCTTTTTCGATCAGGTAGTTAATGGTTGGCAAAGTTTCACGGATACGCTTGTCGTCGGTGATTTTGCCGTCCTCCACAGGAACGTTGAAATCCACGCGGACAAACACTCTTTTGCCGGTTACATCTACATCGCGAACACTTTTCTTGTTCATATCGATTCTCCTCCGCACCATGAATTTGTTGATGTGCAATACAAGGAAGTCATATATAAAGAGCGGAAACAATGGAATGTTTCCGCTCTATGTTGTTTCATTTTTCGCCGAGCCGTTATTACTTAGCCAGCTTTGCGAAGTGCTCCAGCGTACGAACCAGCTGAGCAGTGTAGGACATTTCGTTGTCGTACCAAGCTACAGTTTTAACCAGCTGTTTGTCGCCGACAGTCAACACTTTTGTTTGAGTAGCGTCGAACAGGGAACCGAAAGTCATACCTTTGATATCGGAAGATACGATTTCGTCTTCTGTGTATCCGTAAGTTTCCGGATCGGAAGCTGCTTTCATTGCTGCGTTGACTTCGTCTACAGTTACGTTTTTCTCCAGAACAGTTACCAGCTCAGTCAGGGAACCAGTTGCAACCGGAACGCGCTGTGCAGCACCGTCCAGTTTGCCTTGCAGTTCAGGGATAACCAGACCGATCGCTTTAGCAGCGCCAGTTGTGTTAGGAATGATGTTCTCGGCAGCAGCGCGTGCACGACGGAAGTCGCCTTTAGCATGCGGAGCGTCCAAAGTGTTTTGATCGCCAGTGTAAGCGTGGATTGTAGTCATCAGACCTTCCACAACACCGAACTTGTCGTTCAATGTTTTAGCCATAGGAGCCAGGCAGTTAGTTGTACAGGAAGCACCGGAGATTACGGTTTCAGTACCATCCAGTGTGTTGTGGTTTACGTTGTACACGATTGTTTTCATGTCGCCTGTAGCTGGTGCGGAGATCACAACTTTCTTAGCGCCGCCTTTCAGGTGCTTTTCGGCTGCTTCTTTAGTCGTGAAGAAGCCTGTGCACTCCAGCACGATGTCAACGCCCAGTTCGCCCCAAGGCAGCTCTTCAGGGTTGCGGTTAGCCAGAACTTTAACTTCTTTGCCGTTTACTTTGAAGAAGCCGTCATGTACTTCAACGTCTCCGTCGAAACGTCCTTGAGTTGTATCATATTTCAGCAAATGAGCCAACATTTTGGCGTCAGTCAAGTCGTTGATTGCTACTACTTCAATGCCTTCCACATTTTGAATACGACGGAAAGCCAGTCTGCCGATACGTCCAAAACCGTTAATACCTACTTTAACCATGAGTAAGTTCCTCCCAAGTTTTGTATGTTTTTATTTATTCAAGACAGGCGGTGAGGCCAGTCAAGACAACAATTATTAAAGTACTTCCTTTAAAAACAACTCAGAAATTGCGTACGATGATTTCCGCCGCCGCTTCGTCGGTGACCAGAATGTCCTCCTGACCAAACCGCAGCACAGCCCGAATCGCCGCCGCCTTGCTCGCGCCCCCGGCGATGCCGAGAACGATATCCGTCCTCATAATGTCCTCGAGACGCAGCCCAATGGTAAGCATCCGGTGCACAACGACACCCTTTTCATTAAAGTAGTAGCCAAAAGATTCAGCCACCGCTCCTTCAGCCTGGATCTCCGCCACCGTATCCGGGTCAAGCCTGCGCCTTTTCGCCATTGCCATGGCATTGCCGATCCCATGAATAATAATCCGGCTCTTGCGGATCGTCTCCACAATCTCCTGAATCATATGATCCTGGACAAGCGACTCATAGGCCTCCTGGCTCAACAGATCCGGCACATGCAGCAGTCTGTACTGCGCTCCTACGTTGCGGGCCATCTTGGACACGATGGAGTTTGCCTGCATTTCCAGGCTTTCACCCAAACCCCCGCGGGCCGGCACAAACCATCCGCCCTTCATCGGTCCGCCGGACGGTGTCGTCAGGTGCTCAGCCACATCAGCAATGGTGGTGCCGCCCGTAACGGCCACAATATCCTCATCCCCCATAACGCTCAGCAGCGCCTTCGCTCCAGCCCGTCCCAACTCCCGTTTGGTCATCGGCGACGTATCCGAATCGCCTGGCACGACAATCACCTTGCGCAGGTTGTAAGCCTGACGGATCTGGTCCTCAAGCAAAGACAATCCGAACAGCTCTTTGGCAATGGGCTCAAGCTGCTCCAGCAGCTCCCTGCCGGCTTCGCTCACCCGCATGCCAATACTCTCAATCTCTATAAGGCCCTGGGCTTTCAAAAGATCGGTTTCGGCGCGCAGCACACGTTCGGTCATATGTAACGATGCCGCAAGCGTTCTGCGCCCAATGACGTCTGACAGCATGATCTGATGAAGGATAGTATACCTTTTCTTCAATACATCCGTGAGATCGGGCAGAAGCTGCTTCTGAATTTCTAATATATTTCGCATGCTTTCCACTCCCGCAGACTTCTACTGGTTCATCTTTCACTTTGTGGCCTTGGTTGGTCTTAAAATGTCCCGGGTTAACTTTTTAAGTCCCACAATCATTTTAACCAATTCCAACCTCACATGCAAGTGTCAGAACCTATATTTCTCATTCCTCCAGCCGATTATGCGCAGCGGTTCAGCAACTATTATTAACGTAAAAGTTATTTGCCAGACCGCTGAAATAAAAACTTGCATTTTGCCAATGAGTCGCATATAATCATTTTTGTGTCCTATTTCATAGGAATACTGAAATATGCGCCCGTGGTCCAATGGATATGACGTAGGCCTCCGGAGCCTGAGATCGAGGTTCGATTCCTCGCGGGCGCGCCATTTATTTGAGTTTATATATACTGTTTAACCAACGGGAGCGCAGAGGGCTCTTTTTTTTCACCAATAGTTTGACTTTCTTTGACTTTTTGCTTGAAATTGTTTATGATGTGGGTAATACGGTAACAGTTTATTATGGAGACTTTACCTGTATCAGGTAGTACGTATCCTAGCACATATTTAAGGGAGGGTTTTACGTGAGCTACATTCCTATGGTCGTTGAACAAACCAACCGCGGTGAGAGAGCCTATGACATTTACTCCAGATTGCTGAAGGACCGTATCATTTTCCTCGGGTCTGACGTGAATGACGTGGTCGCCAACTCCATTATCGCGCAAATGCTGTTTCTGACTGCGGAAGATCCGGAAAAAGACATCCACCTGTACATCAACAGCCCCGGCGGTTCCATCACAGCCGGCATGGCGATTTACGATACGATGCAGTTTATCAAACCCGACGTATCCACTATCTGCGTAGGGATGGCCGCTTCCATGGGCGCATTCCTGCTGAATGCAGGTGCCAAGGGCAAGCGCTTCGCTCTGCCGAACAGTGAGGTTATGATTCACCAGCCTCTGGGCGGCGCTCAAGGCCAAGCGACGGATATCGAAATCCGTGCGCGCCGTATCCTGAAAATGCGGGATAAGCTGAACCGCATCCTCTCCGAGCGTACCGGCCAGCCGCTGGACCGCATCGAGAAGGATACCGACCGCGACTACTTCATGACGGCTGACGAAGCCAAAGAATACGGTCTGATCGATCAGGTGATTTCCAGCACTCCTCCACAAGGAGTCTAAGCCGCGAACCGCGAACAAATTTTTATAAGCAGCATGTACAAAAAATCCGCCCCATGTTCCTGCAGCAGGAACGTGGGGCGGATTTTCTTTTTTTTCCGAATTTATTTTCCGAACGGTTTGGCCCCGGCGGGGAGCAGATCAGCAAAGGCGTAGTAGAACTCCGGAATACCAGCCGCATAAGCGGTATACTCGTACTGCTGGAAGAAAATAACGATGCCTGTTCCAGTGACATAGAAATCCGGTTTATCCGAAAGCCCCTTAAAGCCATCCAAATATCCGTTGGATACCGGCACTTGCTTGAGCAGCTTGTTGTTCAGCGTCTTCTTGTAATCCGGATTAGCTTTCAACACATCGCCAAGTCCCAACTGCTTGCCATCCTCCAGGGAGAATGTAAATGCTGTGCGGGCAGTGGAGCCGTGAGCGCCGCCATAATAGGAATAGTCATCCACAATCAGGCTGATAAAACCTCCCCTGTTGTAGATCACGGCATAATTGCTTTCAAATTGATAAGGTCGGTCTGGGGTAGCTTCTCCGATCTCTTTGATTTGCTTCTTGATCTCTGCCAGCACCTTTTCTTCGTGCTGCTTCAGCACGGCATTGATCTTATCCACACCAGCCTGGTTGCCTGTGAGCTGAGGATATTTCAGATCGAAATTCACCGTATCCGACTTTTCCTGGGACAGGTTTACCGTTTTGATGGAGACGGAATTCAGCTGGCTTTTGGTCATGCTGACCGTCTTGGCGGCTGCGTTCCAGGCAGCGTCAATGCCGAGATAAGCCTTCAGGTGGCCGATAGGAACAAAGAGTCGGTTATTGACCATTCGGGCCTGCATATCAACCGTATGTACCCCGTTTACATTGACGTACGGCTCATCATACCCCATTGCAATTTTCAGCTTGTTATAGTTGGCGCCGATCGTATAAGACTTGTCGGACGCATTATACGACACAGGCAGCTTCAAATCATCCCTCAGGGCCGCGACCGGTATCAGGGTTTGCCCTTTGATCATAAGCCCTTTCGTCTGAAGGGCCTTGCCGTTCCATTTCAAGGTTACCTGGGTTTGCTGAGCAGCTTGGGATGCGCTTCCTGCCGCGTGCAGCTCGGAAATAGGTGCCGTAACTCCGCCGGTGACCAGAGCGGCTGCAAGCAGCGCTGTACCCAGCCGTTTTGTCTTAATGTTCATTTGTTGATGTCCTCCTCTGATCCTAGATGCAAGTAGCGATATGAATTAACCATCTGAGAGATATCTTAAAACAATTCGAGCCGGAAAATGTTACAGGTTGGGTTACAATCCTGACTCTTTCCGGCTCATCGGTTTTTATCGTGTCATCAGTTCATTTCATACTGCGCGCTCAAACGGGTGTCCAGCGTAATCTGGCCGGGTTCTACGGAAGTACTGGCGCCAGCGGCGGAATCTTCAGATTTAGCCATGGCAACCTCGCGGTAAAACACAGGCGCATCGGCATTTGCCAAATTGACGTTCAGCAGGCTGCCCAGCTGGCGGTTGGCCGCTTTGGCTACTGCGGAAGCCTTCATCTGCGCATTGGACAGCGCTTTGGCAATCACTTCTTCTTCATATTTCTCTGGGTTCTCTACCGTAAACCGGACACCATCAATGTTGTTGGCGCCGGCACCGGCTGCCGCATCAAGCAGCTGTCCGATTTTGGACAGATCACGATAAGCCACGTTCAGCGTATGATAAGCTGTATAACCTTTAAGCTTCTGCCCATCCTCTTCGCTATAAGCGTAATCCGGCTGAACCGAAAACTGGGTTGTCTTGATATCCTTGGTGTTAATACCCCAGCTTGTCTTGAGCAAATTGTTCACCTTGTCCATGATCTGTGCGTTCTCTTTCTGGGCGGCGGCTGCCGTCTTGCCCTGTGTCTGGACACCGATGGACAGGTAGGCGATATCCGGGCTTACGGAGATTTCACCTTCGCCATCCACACTGATAACATTACGGACGACATTAACGGCTTCAGCATATGCTTTACCGCTGCTGCCCCCGAAGTCCAACCCGCCAAATCCGCTAACAAACACTGTTCCTGCCAGCAAAGCTGCTCCCGCTGTTTTTGCCCACATTTTCACTGTAATCCGCTCCTTTATGGTACTTTTTTCATGAGATCGATCGTACCCTCTAGACGGAGCCAGCGCCAAAAAGTTGCAGGCAATAAAAAAAGTCCCTGTTCCCAGGGACCCCCTTCTTTCAAGCAAGCCGCTCTTTACTGGTTTTCCAGCTCTTCCTTGCTTACGAGACTTACTAAAGCGTTTACAGCCTGTTCTGCGTCCGCGCCTTCAGCACTGACATAAATTTCTGTGCCGGAACTGATGGCAAGGCTCATAATGCCCATGATGCTCTTGGCATTCACTTTCTTGTCGTCCTTTTCTACAAACACTTCCGAGGAATATTTATTGGCTTCCTGTACGAACAATGCAGCAGGTCTTGCATGCAATCCTGTTTTCAAACGTACAACTACCGGATGTTTAGTCATGAAAAACGGTTCCCCCTTTATAAGTAAATTGACAAATGAATTAAAACCACATTTATTCCATTTTATTTATCACATTATACCATCAACCTGAATCATAAACTAGAAAAAAAACAGGCACCCCTCTCCATGCGTGCCTGTCAGACGGGCTACAGGATGATTCCCCGCTCTGCCCGGACCTTGTCAGCCAGCTCATCAATCTTCCGCAACCGGTGATTTACCCCGGATTTACTGACCGTACCTTTCAGCAGCTCCCCGACCTCTTTCAGATTCATGTCAGGATGGGCCAGGCGGATTTCAGCCACTTCCCGAAGTTTGTCCGGCAGGGAATTCAGCCCGACCTCCTTCTGCAGCAGCTTGATATTTTCGATTTGACGGACCGCCGCTCCGATCGTCTTGTTCAGATTCGCGGTTTCACAGTTTACGATCCGATTGACCGAGTTCCGCATGTCACGCATGATGCGCACATCCTCAAACTTGAACAAAGCCTGATGAGCACCGATAATGCTCAGGAACTCAATGATTTTCTCGCCTTCTTTAATGTAAAGGATGAACCCCTTCTTCCGTTCAATACAACGGGCATTCAAGTGAAACTCGTTCGCGAGATCCACCAGTGCCTGGCAGTGCTCTTCGTACATCGAGGCAATTTCCAGATGATAGGAGGAGCCCTCCGGATTATTCACCGAGCCCCCGGCCATGAACGCCCCCCGCAGATAAGCCCGTTTACAACAGTTTTTCCGAATTATCGCCGGATTAATCCCGTCTGTAAACAGAAACCCCTCTGAGACGATGTACAGCTCCTTCAAAATCTCTTGAACCCGGTCCGGAATGCGGACAATGTACACATTGTTTTTCTTGAGCCGCATTTTCTTGCGGACCAGCAGTTCGGTATGCACTTGAAAATGCTTTTTAATGAAGGAGTAAATGCGCCTTGCGATCGCGGCGTTTTCGGTGGAAATGTCCAATACCACTTTTTTGTTCGAAAGCTGCACGGACCCCAGCATCCGGATCAGCGCCGACAGCTCGGCCTTCTCACAGCAGGACTGGGCTTCAATCATCGTCAGCTCTTTTTTCGTTTGGGCCGCAAAAGACAAGGGACTCACCTCCTTCGTAATATCCAGTTTTGCACGAGCTGATAAATATGCTGGCTCAGCTTGTCGGCATCATGCCGCAGATACGTTCTGAACAGGACCAGCGTATCAGCCACCACTTTATACCCCTGTCCGGTCACCGAATCCAGGTCCAGCTGAACCGGCTTGGCGCCCTGTTCCGCATATTTATCCAGCACCTGGGGCGGAATGTCCCCGTTGTTGACAATCACATAGTCAAAAAGCTGATGGCCTACATGTTCATAAACAGCCTGCAGGTGATCCCCGACACTATAATTATCAGTTTCCCCCGGCTGTGTCATGACATTGCATATGAAAATTTTAACGGCCTGCGAGGCCACAACCGCTTCGGCCAGCTTGGGCACCAGCAGGTTGGGCAGTATGCTCGTATACAGGCTCCCCGGTCCAATCAAAATGGCATCGGCCCGTTCGATCGCCTCCACCGCCTCAGGCAACGGCTCCACGTGAGTCGGCTCAAGGAAAACGCGTTTGATGCGGCCACCGGCTTCCGGGATCTTGGACTCGCCCGAGACCACGCTTCCGTCTTCCATTTCCGCATGCAGCACCACGGCTTCCTCTGCCGCAGGCAGCACCCGCCCACGTACAGCAAATACACGGCTCAGCTCACGAACACCTGTAACAAAATCACCCGAAATATCAGTCATAGCCGCCAAAATAAGATTGCCCAGACTATGACCCGCCAATCCCGAGCCCGAGCTGAAGCGGTATTTGAGCAAATCCGCCATCAGCGGCTCGACATCGGCCAGGGCCGTCAGTACGTTCCGGATATCTCCCGGGGGCGGCATTTGCAGCTCGCTGCGCAGGATGCCGGAGCTTCCCCCGTCGTCAGCAACGGTGACGATCGCCGTAATATCCAGCGGCTTTTGCTTTAATCCCCGCAGCATGACGGACAGCCCTGTTCCGCCGCCCATCACGACAATGCGCGGACGCTCCAGCTGTGTTCCCGCTAATTTCATAATTTCACCTCTATATCAATGCCGATCCCGATCCGCGTCCCGGTGGCTTACCGCAACGGCCTCCGTTTCACTCGTTCCAAGCATTTTACCAAGATATTCGGAGATGGCCACCGACCGGTGCTTGCCTCCGGTGCATCCTATACCGATTATGACCTGACTCTTGCCCTCCTTGCGGTACTGCGGGATCAGGAAATGCAGCATATCCATCAGCTTCGTCAGAAAGGTCTGGGTTTCAGGCCACTTCATTACATATTCATATACGTCGCTGTCCATCCCGGTATTCGGCCGCAATGTCTCTACATAATGCGGATTGGGCAGAAAACGCACGTCAAACACAAGGTCTGCATCAATAGGGATCCCGTATTTGAACCCGAAGGACATGATGTTGATGGAGAGCAGACTGCTTTCCAGATGGGAGAACCTCGATATAATACGCTTCTTCAGCACGGAAGGCTTCATTGTGCTGGTGTCGATGACCTGTGTCGCCGAACTTTTGAGATTCTCCAGCATCTTTCGCTCCAGACGGATGCCGTCAAGCGGCATGCCTTCCGGGGCGAGGGGATGACGGCGTCGGCTCTCCTTATAACGTTGAACCAGGACGCTGTCATTGGCATCAAGAAACAGAATTTCACAGTGAATCGTAAAATGATCTTTAATATAATTCAAGGATTCCGAGAGAGCTGTGAAAAATTCCCGTCCGCGCAAATCGATCACCAGCGCCACCTTGCCGATTTTACCGTTGGACTGCTCAATCAGCTCTGCAAATTTGGGAATAAGGACAGGCGGCAGGTTATCAACGCAAAAGAAACCGAGATCCTCCAGGCTCTGTACGGCGATCGTCTTGCCCGCACCGGACATCCCCGTAATAATAATCAGCGTCGCGCCTGCCGGCGGTGCCGTGTTATTATTTTCCGACATGTTCCTTCTTTCCCCTTCCCATAATCCAAAAATGATAAGCCGGGCACTAGGACCGCAGAAGCAATCCGGCCGCCCCGACGATTCCTGCATCGTTCCCCAGCGTAGCCGGCACAATGGATGTGCCGCGCTGCAGCGGCTCCGGAGTCAATTGAGCGAATACCTGCCGCAATTCGTCGAACAGAATGTCGCCCGCCTTGGATACGCCGCCGCCGATAATGAACATCTCCGGGTTCAACAGCGCGGCCGTTGTGGCCATGGATTTGCCCAGATAAAAAGCTGCCCGGCCCACAATGCGCAGCGCCACTTCGTCCCCGGCCTTGGCAGCATCAAAGACGTCCTTGGCCGCGATTTTCTCCACGGTGGCAAGAGACGTACGATCGCCGCGCTCCACCGCATCGTTGGCCATCCGGATAATGCCCGTAGCTGAAGAAACCGTCTCCAGACAGCCCATTTTGCCGCAGCCGCACTGGATTGCTTCAAGATCTGGCACAACAGCGATATGGCCGACTTCCCCCGCCATGCCGGAGAAGCCCTGATAAATTTTCCCGTCGATAATAATGCCGCCGCCTACACCGGTCCCCAGCGTGAAGCATACACAATTGCCCACACCTTTGCCCGCTCCGGCCCAGGCTTCGCCCAGTGCCGCCACGTTGGCATCGTTGTCAATTTTGATCGGCTTGCCCAGCCGCTCCTCCAATGTGGCCCGAATCGGTACGTCCCGAAAGCCTATATTCGGCGCAAGCACGACTACTCCGTCACGTACGTTCAGAAAACCCGCAATACCGGCGCCAACTCCCTGCAGCTGGTCCCAGCTGTATGGAGACTGCTCCACAATAAGTCTTACGTACTTCTCGATATTGGCCAGGACGGTGTCCACACCCTTAGCCACCTCGGTAGGACCTTCATAGGTTTGCAAAAGCTGCCCTTCCACATTGCAGATGCCGACTTTGATTGTTGTACCGCCCAAATCCACGCCGATATAGATGCTTTCAGACATGTTACAAGCCACCTTTTTCTATACATATAATGGTTCCCGGTCTATCAAATGGCACCGGCAAACGATGGTTCCATATAGTAAGTCTCGTATCCAACTATAAGCGAACCTCCCCATCCGGTCAAGGCGCGGGAAGCAGCTTACAGGCCTGCGGGGAATGCTTGAGTTCCGCAAAGTTTCGTGAAGTCTTTAACACACCGGCTCCTGAAAAAAACACCCGCAAGATATACTGTACGGGTGCTCTCGGTGAAATAAACGCTGCAAAGCCGCATATGCTTCTACAGATTACTTGTCGAGCGTTTCGCTCCAGTCATGTACCATGCTGCCTTCAAGGAATTTCTCGGCATCCATGGCTGCCATACAACCTGTGCCGGCCGCGGAAATAGCCTGACGGTAACGGTTGTCCTGCACGTCGCCGCATGCAAAGACGCCCGGGATATTCGTCTCGGTCGTACCCGGCTTCACTTGAATGTAGCCGTGGTCATCGGTCGTAATTTTGCCGCCCAGGAAGCCTGTGTTCGGCGTATGTCCGATCGCTACGAAGACACCGTCCGCTTCAATCAGTTCCTCCCGGCCAGTCTCGTTATTGCGCACCTTGAGCCCTTTTACCCCGTTGTCGCCTGCAATGACTTCAACCGGAGTACGGCCCAGCGCCCACTGGATTTTCTCGTTATCGCGGGCACGATCCTGCATGATCTTGGAGGCGCGCAGCTCTTCGCGGCGGTGAACCAGTGTCACGGAGGAGGCAAAACGTGTCAGGAAGCCCGCTTCCTCCATGGCGGAATCGCCGCCGCCGACCACAATAATCTTCTTGCCGCGGAAGAAGAAGCCGTCACAGGTCGCGCAGGTGCTGACCCCGCGGCCCACGTTATCCTGCTCGCCGGGGATGCCCAAATATTTGGCGGATGCTCCGGTAGCGATGATAACCGTTTCCGCTTCAAGTACACCCTGTCCTTCCACCTTGACTTTGAAGGGACGCTTGCTGAAATCCACTTCCTCCACCCAGCCGGATCTGAATTCCGCGCCGAAGCGTTCGGCCTGCTTGCGCATGTTATCCATTAACTCGGGTCCCATAATCCCTTCCGGGAATCCGGGGAAGTTCTCGATTTCGGTCGTTGTTGTCAGCTGCCCGCCTGGCTGCATGCCTTCAATAACAAGAGGATTCATGTTGGCGCGCGCCAGATAGATGGCTGCCGTATATCCTGCAGGGCCTGTTCCGATGATAATGGATTTGTACATAGGTGGTACCTCCTTCAGAGATTATTAGATATTTATACCCTTTCGGTAAAAGAAGGGAGACGCTGAGCCATTTTCTGCTTGATTCCGCAGACGCTGTCAATCTGGCGGGCGTAACGGCTGACAGTGGATACCGAGATGCCGTACCGGTCGGCAATCTCCCTGTAGGTTGCCCGGGTGTGATGCATTTTGGCCGTCAAATATTCAAGAGCCGCCGCCCAGCCCTCCACATGCTGAATGGTAAAGCCCTCCGGGCTGATCCGGTCCAGGTACTCGAGCCACAGATCTTTCAGATCGTTCTGCTGGGCAGTGTCATAACGCTTGCCCATCACGGAAAATGCCTTATCCAGCACCGCCTGAATCTGCGGATCGACAGCCTCCGCTCTCTGCTCCAATGTCTGTTCCGCCAGCGTCCCGTCAGGCACTGATGCATGAGCGGACGACCTTCCGGCATCCATATCCTCTAACGCCGCTCTGGCCTGCTCCCTCAGCGCCGGAGCCTGGGACAGATCGGCAAGCAGCAGGCCGAGCGCCTCCCGCACCTCTTCGTCGCCAATCAGCGTCAAGGCTTGGATGACCTGGGACTTGGTCGCATCGTCTCCATGGCGGAGCGCCCAGAAGAACGATGACCGCACAAGCGGGTCCTTCTTCATTTCTTCCGGCACGCTGCGGCTTCCGTATTTCTCCCACAGCTTGAACTGCTCATCAAAAGGCAGATGATAGTGGTAGCTGAGCTTCTCCATGGGCTGGCCCTTGCCGAGTAGTTCATTCAGCCGGGACAGATAGAAACGCGGTGTTTCCGATTCCGGATCGAGCTGCTTCACATGCTCCCACAGCCGTTCCGCCTCCGCATACCTTCCCGTATTGCTTGCGGCCACGGCAGCATAGTGGGACAAAGAGGCGTCCGCCTTATTCTCGCTATCCTTCAGCAGCCGGCGGAAGTGCCTGTAGGCCTCTTCGTGACGGCCCATGATGCCCATCGTCGTTCCCAGCTTGAACACCTGGTCCTGCTGGAAGGGAACGATGATCGCCAGACTCTCCAGCAGCGCATCGAGATCGGGGCCCCCGCCCTCATTCTGATAAAATATAGCCAGGTTGCAGAGCGCATGCAGGTTGCCCGGTTCGTCCTGCAGCACCTGCAGGATGGTCTCCTTCGCCTTCTCGAACATCCCCATATAATAGTAGGAGAGCGCCAGGTTGTTGCGCGCCGCCAGCAGATCAGGCTGGTCGCCGGAGATTTGCTCCAGCAGCTTCGCAGCCTGCGCGAACTTGCCTTCCTCCAGCAGCAGGCGGGCCTGATCATGCTCGACGGCGCCCTGCCGCGCTTTGATCCGGTTCAGCTTGGTCGGACGGTTCAGCTCATAGTAGAGCAGCTCCATCATGTCTTCCGCTTCCTCCAGGAAGTGGCCTTCCTCATCCTCTTCAAGATAGGTTACAAGCGCTTTCTCGGCTGCCTCAAACTGCTCCATGTTGGCATAGTTGTTGGCCATATAGAAATAGCATTCCGTCATCGACGGATTGACATTCTTCAGAATGGATTCCAGCACATCATTGGAACCCTGGTAATCCCCCATCTCAGATAATATACCCGCCATATTGCAATGATTCACGGGATTATCCGGTTCATATTCCACAGCCTTGCGAAAATATTTCAATGCCTTGTCATAATGATTGCGATCCAGCGAGCGGACGGCTCTCTCAAAGAAAAAAGACGCGTCAAGACGCAGGGCAATGATATTGGGGCGAGTGTCCGTAACCCGCAGGTTTTTGCCTTTCATAATAACAAAGGCACCTCCTTTAACTTGCTATTGAGCCTATACATTATAACATAAGATTGACCGCTGCTCATCCCATTTGAAAGCTTGTTTTCTGTAAATTCACCCATACGATTTCATGAAATACAGCTCAAAGAGACACGAGCTTATACACCCGCGTCTTTGAATAAAGTAGCAATCGATCCGCCCTCCACAATGATGCGGACGGCACGGGCCAGCATTGGGGCGACGGAAAGCACCGTAAGCCCGTCCGGAACCTCCTCCGGCAGCTGGATGGAGTCCGTAACGACAACCTCCCGGATATATGGATGCTTCAGCTTTTCCAGGGCGGAGCCGGAGAACAGGCCATGGGTCGCACATACGATGGCCTCTCCTGCCCCTTTTTCCTTAAGCCCCTCAACCACATTAATGATCGTGGAACCGGTATCAATTAAATCTTCAATAATAACAGGCGTTCTGCCTTCTACATCGCCTATAAGATGCGTGATAACGGATTCATTGTGAGCCGGTCTTTTCTTGATCATGATGGAAAAGGGCGAGTCCATGCGGTTCGCCAGCTTCTCCGCCATGGAAGCCCTGCCCGCGTCCGGCGATACGACGACAGGCCTTTCGATGCCGCGCGTGCGCAGATATTCACTGATCAAATCGAGCGCGGTCAGATGATCCACCGGAATATTAAAAAAGCCCTGTATGGCCGCCGCATGCAGATCCAGCGTAACGACCCGTGAAGCCCCGACCGTTGTCAGCACATCGGCCACCATTTTGGCGGAAATGGGCTCACGCGGCGCAGATTTGCGCTCCTGCCGGGCATACCCGTAATAGGGAATAATAACGTTAATGGTACGTGCCGAAGCCCGTTTGGCTGCATCGATCATGACAAGCAGCTCTACGAACAGTTCATTGACGGGGTGGGCCAAAGACTGCACAAGAAAAACGTCACAGTTCCGAATGCTCTCTTCATAATGCACATAAATCTCCCCGCTTTTGAAACGGGACAGCTTGATTTTGCCCGGCTCCACGCCCAGCTTGTCGCACATTTTGCGGGCAAGCATCGGATTCGAGGATCCGGAAAAAATACGCAAGGACTGATGCATCGTTTTCCTCCTTCGGCAGCTTTACGGTCTATGACTGGGCAGCCAGCCTATTTTTCGTATACTTTGAAAAACTACCGCTAAACGTGGTCCGGCTTTTTTTGAATGTACGTCGATAGACGTTTTTATTATACCTTCCAGGGCCATCATATGGAAATAGCCGGCCATTTATAGAAATGACCAGCTTGAACATATATTATATGGTTAGCTTAACACGGGAACGCTCCCGTTTCTTAAACACAGCCAGCTCACGGTAGCCAACCTCATAGAGCAGCGATCTGGCCTGATCCAGATTCTCCGACAGCTTCTCCGGTTGATGCGCGTCTGAGCCTACGGTTACAGGGATACCAAGCCGGTATGCTTCCTCAAGCATGCGCCGGCTCGGGAACATTTCTGCACACGGCTTGGACAGGCCGGAGGCGTTCAGCTCCATGGCGCGGCCGCTTCGCGCCACGGCGGCCAGAGCACCCTCTTCCAACGCGTGCAGCTCCTCTTCCTGCTCCGGAGCAGGCTTATGCCCGAATCTTTTGATCACATCGAGATGCCCCATGATATCGTAAAAGCCGGTTGCAGCGGCTTTAGCTACGGCATCATAGTATGTACGGTACACACTGAGCACATCCTTGCCCTCCCAATGATGCACCTGGCGGAAATCCGTCACGTCCCACTCGCCCAGAAAATGTACCGATCCGATGACATAATCCCAGGGATAAGAGACGATAATGTCCTCAATCTGCCGCTCCCAGCCTTCGATGTAATCCCCTTCAAGGCCGACGCGGATGTCGATCTGCCCGCGGTAACGCTCCTTCAGCTCCAAGCATTCTTCCACGTAACGCGGCAGCTCCTCCATCGGCATGGCCATCTCCGGGTAATAATCCGTCGGATTCACATGCAGGAGCGGCATATGGTCGGACAATCCCAGTTGGTCAAGCCCGAGCCGGATTCCCTGCTGAACATATTCCTCAAGACTCCCGGACGCATGTCCGCAGCGGGCATGATGCGTGTGGTAGTCAATACGCATATAACGCTACTCCTCTGCAAAATGATAGATTCAAGCCGCTGCCGGAAAATTAGTCCCTGCGCGGCCGTTCATGTCTGCGGTTCAGCTCGGCCATAATGTCGTCCAGCGGGAGCTTCCGCTCCTGCAGCAGCACCAGCAGATGGTAGATCAGGTCGCTGACCTCAAGCCGCAGCTCATCGTTATTTTTATTTTTGGCGGCAATAATGGTCTCGGAAGCCTCTTCGCCGACTTTTTTCAGAATTTTATCCACGCCTTTATCAAACAGATACGTCGTATATGCGCCTTCCGGGCGCGTCCGCTCCCGTTCCGCAATGACAGCCTCCAGCTCGGCCAGCACCGCAAACCGTCCGCTGCCTGAGCGTGCTGCCCTCTGCAGCTCTTGATCCGTACCGACGGCAATATCACGGTAGAAGCAGGTCTCTTCCCCGGTGTGGCAGGCCGGGCCCTGCGGATTCACCTGAACCACCAGACTGTCCCCGTCGCAATCCAGGCTCATCCGGACGATTTGCTGCGTATTGCCGGACGTAGCCCCTTTATGCCACAGCTCCTGCCTCGAACGGGACCAGAACCAAGTCTGACCGGTTTCCAGCGACAGCCTCAAGGACTCCTGATTCATATAAGCCAGTGTCAACACCTGTCCCGTAGCCGCATGCTGAACAATGGCGGGAACGAGACCTGCGTCATCCCAGCGAACATTTTCCAAAAGCTGCTCCAGAGAAAGCTCCTGCCGTATATCGTCACTCATCGTATTTCCACTCCTCTGTCCTTCAAATCACGCTTCAATTCAGGGATTGCAATTTCTTTATAATGAAAAATGGTCGCCGCCAACCCCGCATCCGCCTTTCCTTCGGTGAACACATCATAGAAGTGCTCCTTCCGCCCGGCTCCGCCGGAGGCGATGACCGGGATGCCCACCGCATCCACAATAGCCGATGTTAACGGCAGATCGAAGCCATCCTTCGTGCCGTCCGCATCCATACTGGTCAGCAAAATTTCACCTGCTCCCAGCTTTTCAGCATCCTTGGCCCAGGCCAGCGCACGGATGCCGGATGGCTTTCTGCCGCCATGGGTATAGACCTCCCACTCGCCCCATGCCTCGTTATACTTTGCGTCGATCGCCACAACGACACATTGGGAGCCGAAGCTGTGAGCACCGTCCGTAATCAACTGTGGATTGAGGACGGCTGCTGTGTTAATGCCGATCTTATCCGCGCCTGCGCGCAAAATCCGTTTCATGTCGTCCACGTGGGAGATTCCTCCCCCCACCGTGAACGGAATCGTAATTTCTCCTGCGGTCTGGCGAACCACTTCCTCCATGGTTGCCCGGCCTTCTACAGACGCCGAGATATCCAGAAAAACAATCTCGTCGGCGCCTTCACGGTCATAAAGAGCAGCCAGTTCCACGGGATCGCCCGCATCGCGCAAATTCACAAAATTAACACCTTTGACCACCCGTCCGTCCTTCACGTCCAGACACGGGATAATGCGTTTCGCCAGCATCGATGTGCCCCCTTTTTCGCTTCCCAGGTTAACGGGTAATCCCCGCTACGGCGCTAACCGCTTCCTTCAGGTTGATGCTGCCTGTATACAGCGCCTTGCCAACGATCGCCCCGCCGATGCCTTCCTGCGCATGGGCGGACAGCTTCAGCAGATCATCCATCACACTCACTCCGCCAGAAGCGATTACCGTGCGTCCACTTGCCTGGGCGAGAGCAAGAATCGCCTCTACATTTGGCCCCTGCATCATGCCATCCCGCGATATATCCGTGAAGATGAACGTCTCCGCCCCTTTGGCTGCAAGCTCACGCGCGAGATCTTCTGCCTTTACCTCCGACGTTTCCAGCCAGCCTCTTGTCGCCACATAACCGTTCCGGGCGTCCAGCCCAATGGCAACCCGGTCTCCGTAGGTCCCGAGTACCTCTTCCGTAAACGCGCGGTCTTCAATGGCGGCTGTGCCGAGAATAACGCGGCTTACCCCAAGGGACAGCAGGCGTTCCACATCGTTGCGTGTGCGCAGGCCGCCTCCAACTTGAACCGGGACATTGACAGCCGATGCAATTTGGCCTATCAGCGTATCGTTCACAGGATGCCCGGCCTTGGCGCCATCGAGGTCCACCAGGTGGATGAACGTGCCTCCAAGCCGCTCCCACTCTTGTGCGACCTCAAGCGGGTTATCGTTATAAACCGTTTCACGGTTATAGTCTCCCTGAATCAGACGTACACACTTGCCGTCCCGAATATCAATGGCAGGATAGATCGTAAACATGGACTGCCTCCTTAAATATGCTGAAATTAGCTTTACTATGAGTTCCGCCCTTCCGGTTTTCGCGCCGCTCCCGTCAATGCAAGGAAGTTGCCGAGCAGCTTCATGCCAAGCTTACCGCTCTTTTCCGGATGAAACTGCATGCCGAATACCGATTCCCGGCCGACAATCGCCGTAACCGGACCGCCATAATCCGTTACGGCCAGCAGATCGGAGGCTTGCTCCGTCTTGGCGTGATAAGAGTGCACAAAATAGACATGCCCCTCTTCCAGTCCAGCGAACAGCGGGTGATCCTCCTGCGAGAAGTAAAGCCGGTTCCAGCCCATATGCGGCACCTTCAAGCCCGAAGCGGACGGGAAGCGTACGACCGTTCCGGGCAAAATATCAAGCCCTTCGTGCTCCCCATATTCCTCCCCGCTGGTGAACAGCAGCTGCATCCCGAGACATACGCCAAGCAGCGGCTGCCCAGCGGCCGCCGCTTCCTTGACGACGCGATCCAGATCGCTGCGGCGCAGGTGCTCCATTGCATCTCCGAAGGCGCCTACCCCCGGCAGGATGACGCCGTCGGCGGTCCGGATTGCGGCTTCGTCACCCGTGACAACGGCCTCATAACCGAGACGCCCCACCGCCTTGCTGACACTGTGCAGGTTGCCCCTGCCGTAATCCACAATCGCAATGGCCATGGATTACAGCACTCCTTTCGTGGATGGAACTCCCGTCACACGCGGATCGATGCTGGTCGCCTCGTCAAGCGCACGGCCCAGCGCTTTGAACACCGCTTCAATCATATGGTGAGTGTTCTGGCCGTAATGCACGATGACATGCAGCGTCATCCGCCCCTCCAGCGCGAGCTTCCACAAAAATTCGTGCACAAGCTCAGTAGAAAAGCTGCCCACCTGCTGGGAAGGATACTGTGCCCGGTATTCGAAGTGCGGGCGGTTGCTCAAATCGATCACTACCTGTGCGAGCGCTTCGTCCATAGGCACAAACACGCTGGCATAACGTTTGATCCCTTTTTTATCACCAAGGGCCTGCAGCAGCGTTTGCCCCAGACAGATTCCGATGTCCTCTACCGTGTGATGATCATCGATCTCGATATCGCCCTTGGCGTCCACCTTAAGGTCGAACTGACCATGCTTGGTGAACAGGTCGAGCATATGGTTCAGAAAAGGTACATCCGTCTCAATCTCCGACTTCCCTGTTCCGTCCACTGTAAATGCCAGCTTGATATCCGTTTCGTTCGTTCTACGGCTTACCTCCGCCGACCGCACCTGCCCGTTGCCGATATTCTCCATCCCTTATCCCGCCTCTCCTTCGTTTTGCAGCCGAATCCCGATCGCCCGGGCATGCCCTTCCAAGCCTTCATGACGGGCCAGCTCCATAATCGCCGCGCCATTCTTGAACAAGGCCTCTTTGCTGTAATAAATCATGCTGGATTTCTTGATAAAATCGTCCACGTCCACGGGCGAGGAGAATCTCGCTGTCCCGTTCGTCGGAATAATATGATTAGGCCCCGCAAAATAATCGCCTACCGGCTCCGAGCTGTATGTGCCAAGAAAAATGGCGCCCGCATTTTCAATCAGTCCGGCATACGCCATCGGATTCTCCACCATAATCTCCAGATGCTCCGGAGCAAGGCGGTTTACGACCTCAATGCCCTCCTGCAGCGTATCGGTCACGATAATCGCCCCATACTGTTCAATGGAGGCGGAGGCAATTGCCCGGCGCGGCAGCTCGGCGAGCTGCTTCCGCACCTCAGCGGCTACTGCTTCCGCCAGCCGTTGCGATGGGGTGACGAGAATGGCTGAAGCCATTTCGTCATGCTCCGCCTGAGAGAGCAGATCCGCCGCCACATAAGCCGCATTGGCCGTGTCATCTGCGAGCACGACAATTTCGCTCGGGCCTGCAATGCTGTCGATATCGACGGCTCCGTATACCTCTCGCTTGGCCAGCGCCACGTAAATATTGCCTGGACCGCATATTTTATCGACCGGCTTGATGCTCTCCGTTCCGTACGCCAATGCCGCAATGGCTTGAGCGCCGCCAACGCGGTACGCCTCCGTCACCCCTGCTTCTGCAGCGGCAACCAGTGTATACGGATCAATCCCGGCCTTGCCGCCGGTTGCGGGCGGAGTGACCATCACGATCTCCGGAACACCGGCAACCTGTGCAGGGATGACATTCATCAGCACCGAGGAGGGATAGGCCGCTTTGCCGCCAGGGACATATACGCCGACCCGCTTCAGCGGGCGGATGACCTGTCCCAGCAGGCTTCCGTCCGGCTGCAGATCCATCCAGGAATTGCGTTTCTGCTTCATATGAAATGCACGGATATTAGCCGCCGCGGCGCGTATTGCCTCAAGGAAGGATGGCTCCACCTGGCTGTAAGCCGCCTGCAGCTCATCCGGGGTTATGCGCAAATCCTGTGGCGATAGCGTCACCCGGTCAAAAGCTTCCGTGTAACGCAGTAGAGCAGTGTCACCCTCGGCGCGCAGGCCGTGAATAATATCTTTAACGGCCTGATTCTGCTCAGGAGTTCCGTAATCCACCTCCCGCTGCAGTTTGAAATCACGGGCAGATACGATCTTCATGCTCTGTTCCCTCCCTGCGGCTGCACGGCTCTGCCCGGAATGACCTGCTGCAGCCGGTCACATAGCTCCTGGATCGCCGTATTTTTCATCCGGTAGCTGACCCGGTTTGCAATCAGCCTGCTTGTAATATCCAAAATGCTGGTCTGCTCGATCAATCCGTTTTCCCGCAGCGTCTGCCCTGTCTCCACCATGTCGACGATACGATCGGCAAGCCCGATCAGCGGAGCCAGCTCAATGGAGCCGTTCAGCTTGATGACCTCCACCTGCTGGCCCTGCTCCCTGAAATACTGGGACGCCACACGCGGATACTTGGTCGCCACACGCTGGCGAATGCCCGGCTGCCAATCCGGCAGTCCGATCACGGACATGCGGCAGCGGGCAATTTCAAGATCCAGCAGCTCATATACGTCCTTGTTTTCTTCCAGCAGCACATCCTTGCCTACGATGCCGATATCCGCCGCTCCGTATTCCACGTAGGTCGGAACATCAACGGGTTTGGCCATAATAAACTCCATGCCCAGCTCCGGCAAGGGAATGACCAGCTTGCGCGTGTCATCCACGTCCGGCGGGATGGGTACACCTGCTTCGCGCAGCAATCGGGATGCCTGTTTATATATTCGCCCTTTGGGCATCGCCACCTTCAGCGTATCCGTCATGACGGAACCTCCTTCTCCTGTTACCGCAGGCCGGGAGCCGACGCGTCCGACTTGCAGGTGTAAATTTCTTCGTACAATTGCTCGTCTGCAGAAGGCTCCCCGCCCCCGATCAGCCGGGTAACAACAATATTTCCTGCCGAACGAAGCTGTGCTGCCTTTTCAAAGGCTTCCTTGCGTCCGTATTCGTCGTATCTGATCAATATTGGGAGCTGCACCGGCGTTTGAATGCCCTCTATGCCATCCACAATCCGGTTCGTCTTCAGCGAGAAGCCTGTGGCGGGAACGTCGCGTCCAAACTGCTGAAGCAGCTTGTCGTAGCGGCCTCCGCTACATACAGGCGAACCGATCTCGCCCGCATAACCTTCAAAAGTCATGCCTGTATAATAGGAGAAATCCCCGATCATCGTCAGATCGATCAGGACATGCTCAGCCACCCCATACGCCTCCAGCACCTCCCACACCTTGCATAGGTGGGAAATCGAGGACAGGGCTCCCGGTTCTGTGCTAAGCGCCTCCGCCTGCTCACAGATTTCCTTGCCGCCGCGCAGACGCAAAATCGACTCCAGCTTGCTCAGGTGATCTTGTGCAATATCCAGCCTGCCAATAGCCGTCCGGTAGCCGACCACATCCCGCTTGAGCAGCAGCCCCTTCAGCTCCTCCTGCTCATCCGTGCGGCCTGGGATAACCTCCTCAAACAATCCGTTCAGAAATCCGACATGTCCCATCGCAATCTTGAAGGAGCTTACACCTGCGGCCTGCAGCGAGGCAATTGCCAGGGCGACAACCTCGGCATCCGCTTCGGGTGAATCGTCTCCGACAAGCTCAAGACCTGTCTGAAAAAATTCCGCCTCTCTGCCCGCCTCTTCCTCGATAGCACGAAACACGTTGGCATGATAGGACAATCTGAGCGGAAGCGGCTCTTCCTTCAATAAAGAAGCTACAACCCTTGCAATCGGTGCGGTCATATCACTGCGAAGCACAAGAGTAGTGCCCCGGTTATTCAACAGTTTGAAAAGCTTCTGATCCGAGGTGGAACTGGCCACCCCAACCGTATCGTAATATTCCATCGAGGGGGTCATAATCTGACGGTATCCCCAGCGTTCCATACATTCCAGTACGTTGCGTTCAATGGCACGCAGCTTGCTGACCGCACGCGGCAGATAATCCCTGACGCCAGCCGGCTTTTCAAACCCTTTCGGTTTAGACATATATCATTCACCCCGATAGTCTGATTATTATCACATTCTTTACTATGTTAAAGTGCTAACAAACTAAAGTATACTTGGTATATTACCATGGCTTCCTGACACCCGTCAAACTTAAGGTTTTTTGAATTGTTGATTTAATGTGCCTTACAAAAAAGGCTGCTCGGGTATAGGATTACCCGAACAGCCAATTGCCGAACCTGATCTGCTACATATCTGCTTTATGAGCCTGACCCGTAACCTGTCTCTCTTTGAATTTCCCAGCAGCCGCATAGGACTTCGGCACACTTCCCAGAAACAGCTGCGCAAACGGAACATACCTGAAACAGAATGCGACGATGAACCAGGTTATGAACAGCGCCGCCAGCAGCCCGCCCCAAACCCAGACCACGTATGTGAAGGAATCGACGGGGATATAGTAGCGAAAACGGCGATATACAGACAAAATCAGCGGATGAACAAGATAAATCGCAAAAGCAGCTTCCCCCAAACGGATCAGGAAAGTGACCACACCCGGCGCCGCTTGATCGTACAGGCGGAAGGCCGCCTGCAGCAGCACCAGCGACGACAGCATCGTATGCACGTTCCAAAGCAGCTCATACCATAATGAATTGACCCAAATGCCTTCATGCCGGCCGTAGTACCACAGTGTCACATGAATCAGCGATACGATCAGCCAGTAGCCCCATAAGAGAAGGGTCCATCTTTTATGGTCGGCAGACATCTGCCTCCATGAAGCCTTCAGCCAGCCCTTGAATTTATCAAAATACAGAGCAACATAGGCCCCCATCATATAATAAGCCAGATACGATATAGCATAACTTCCCTTGTTCGGAATCTGCCATTCATACTTGTTCAGGAAAATGAAAATCCACTGCAGCGCGAGCCCAATCGGTATCGCCCAGCGTACCGCAAAACGTGAGGACTGCATCAGCTTCAGCATAAATGGAAACAGGATGTAGAATTGAACGCTTATAAATACAAAATATAAATGAGTGTACGCCGAGCCCGTCACCAGCTTGCGCACGAAGCTGGACAGATGCTCCATTACCGGCTGTGCGAACAAGTCGCTGGTTTGCAGAGATAAGATAAAGTACCCGATAGAAATAACCACATAGGGCAGTAAAATATACCCCAGCCTCTTCCCGTAAAAACGCTTTACCAGTTCACGATTAATCGGTCTGTCGTAATAGTTGTAGAACAGCACAAAGCTGCTTAGAAAAATAAATGATGGCGTTCCATACTTGAAAAAGATATTTGCAAAATTCAATATGAAATAATAAGGCGAATCCAGTGCCTGAACTCCGGCCGCGTATGATGTGGCATGCACATGAAGAACACCAAGGATCGCAATAGCCCGGAAAATATCGAGCTGTGGCAGCCTCTCCTTCTGCCCAACCGCCATCGCCACTCCCCCTTTGCAGTTAAATGACCTTTTAACGATACCGGATTATGTGGCTCATTTCAACGCTTTCTGCCTGTTCCTGCGATTTCCCGAAATATGTCTATAACGCGCAAAAGCCCGAAACCTCAAGGGTTTCGGGCAATCTGTGCAGCAAATTCGTATGGTAAAAATAGTTATTTAGTCCCGCCCAGTTCCCGCAGGGGATTGCCGCCGACAAAAGCGCCGGGAGGAACGTTCTTGTGAACCACCGAGCCTGCGGCGACCACCGCTCCGTCCCCAATGGTCACACCGGGTAATATCGTCGTATTCGCCCCAATCAGCACCTCATCCCCGATGATCACCTGGCCAAGCCGGTATTCCTTGATCAGATATTCATGGGCGAGAATGGTCGTATTGTAGCCAATGACCGTATTGCGGCCGATTGAGATTTTTTCCGGAAAAAACACGTCAACCATGACCATCAATCCAAAAGCGGTATGCTCCCCTACCTTCATGCCAAGCAAACGGCGATAAATCCAGTTTTTCAGGGGCAGTACCGGGCAATAGCGGGCCATTTGGATACAAATGAAATTTTTGACACCCTTCCATGGATTGACAGTTTTATAGATCTGCCATAAAGCATTTTGACCCTCTACAGGGTATCGCTCTACGTTTCTCACTTTGCTTCCGTACCATGAGCGACCAGGTCCAGCAGGTCTGTCATATCCTTGAGCATAAAATCCGGGTTGTAGCCGCGCAGCGTCTCCTCGCCTTTAAGAGACCACGCTACTCCGGCGGATTGAACCCCGGCTGCCTGGGCCGCCAGAATATCGAATGAACTGTCCCCTACCATCAAGGTATGAGCAGGGTCCGCGTTCAGCTCTTGTATCGCCTTCAATACAGGCTCGGCATGCGGCTTCGGATGCTCTACATCATCCACCGTTATAATGCTGTCCATGTAAGAAATCAAATCGAACATTTCCAGTACACGAATCGTGTTAGGTCTTATTTTGGTGGTTACCACACCCAGCTTAATACCCTGCTCATGCAAAGTTTTAACAACTTCAAGGACATTCGGGAAGGCCTTGACCATATGATCATGATGAAGCATACTGTATGCCCGATAATCACCTACCAGCCCGGTGACATCCGCCAGGCCCGTAAAGGCCTGAAACTGGTTCTCCATCGTTCCGCCCATATGCGGAATAATCAATTCCCTGGTCAGCGGCTGAAGCGTTTTCCCTTTCAAAACATGGAGAAATGAAGTGATGATCAGCTCATTCGTATCAATTATTGTACCGTCCAAATCAAACAAAATGGTATTGATCATAACTACTCCTTCTTACGCTGGTCTGCGATCGGAATTTCAGATTGATCAAGCGAGTTCTCCGGATGTACCGCACGCTCCTCGTGAAGCTTAGACTGTTCTCCTTCTACTGTATCCGGTACCTGATCTGCCGTAGCTTTGCTGGATACAATCGGATCGCTGTACCGTTCTTGTGCCCTTCCCGATGTGCGCCGCACGATGATAAATATAACTGCAGCTACAATCAGCCCAACTGCCAGCAGCTGGGAGATACGCACATTTCCGTAGGCCGGGTCCAGGTACCCTGGCTCAAAACCGAACCAAACCATTGGAGACCACAGGCCATTAATGAATGAAACAAGCCATTCCGGTCCCTGGAAGGCCAGACTGTCCGTTCTCAGCCTTTCTATAAAGAAACGGCCAATCGAGTACCAGATGAAATAGGAAGCAAACAGTTCGCCCGCACGGAGGAAAGGCCGTCTGCGCAGAATAAGCAGCACTATAACGCCCGCCAAACTCCACAAGGACTCATATAAAAAGGTCGGGTGATGATAAACACCATTCACATTCATCTGGTTAACAATGAAGTCAGGAAGGTTGAACTGCGAACGCAGGAAGGATTCATCGACAGGTCCGCCGTAGGCTTCCTGGTTCACGAAGTTCCCCCAACGGCCAATCATTTGCCCGACCAGAAGACCCGGTGCGCAAATATCAGCAATGCGCCAGAAATTATAGCCTTTATAGCGGAAATAAAAGATCCCGCAGATGATAGCGCCAATCAGAGCGCCGTAGATCGCTATACCGCCATTCCATATTTTGAATACATCCCAAAGGTTGTTTCGGTAATCCTCCCACTTGAAGGCAACATAATAAATCCGGGCTCCAATAATCGCAGACGGTACCCCGAGCAAGAGCATATCCATAAAAAATTCCTGCGGTATTCCGTACCGTTTACCCTCACGGATCGCCACCACCATTCCGGCAAGGGCTGCCAATCCGAGAATGATTCCGTACCAGTGTACCCGCAGAGGCCCGAGCGTAAACGCAATCGGGTCAATCAGCAATGTTGCCATATTGTTCGATCACTCCTTGTTTAGCCCTATACGCTTTTAGTCCATATCATCCATATCTTCGGAAATGGTAGCCGTCAGCTTGTTCGTAAACTGCAGTGCCGCATTGTAACCCATCTGTTTCAGGCGGTAGTTCATGGCCGCCACTTCAATAATAACCGCAAGGTTCCGTCCCGGCCGAACCGGAATGGTTACGAGTGGAACATCGGTATCAATGATGCGCGTGGTTTCCTCATCAAGTCCCAGACGGTCGTATTGTTTATCCTGCTGCCATGCTTCCAGCCGTACAACCAGCGTAATTCTCTTGTTGTTGCGGATGGCGCCGGCGCCGAACAGGGTCATGACGTTAATGATGCCTACTCCCCGGATTTCAAGCAGATGCCGGATCAGCTCCGGCGCAGTGCCATGCAGCTGAAAATCGGAGGTTTGCCGGATTTCCACGGCATCATCCGCAACCAGACGGTGGCCGCGTTTGACCAGCTCCAGGGCGGTTTCACTCTTGCCGATACCGCTGCCACCGGTAATGAGCATGCCTACACCGTATACATCACAGAGCACGCCATGAATGGTGGCGGTTGGTGCGAGCTTGCGCTCCAGGAAGCCTGTGATACGGCTGGATAAAATCGTGGTGGCCATGCTGCTGCGCAGTACGGGAATATTCCGCTCCGCGCTAATATCGATCAGCTCCTGCGGCACTTCAAGCCCGCGGGTGATCACAATACAGGGGGTCTGCTCCGTGCATAACCGGTCCATCCGGTCCCGCCGGTCTTCTACCGGCAGCATGGATACGAAGGCAAGCTCGGTTCTGCCCAGCAGCTGAACCCGTTCCTGCGGGTGATATTCGAAGTAGCCGGCCATCTCCAGCCCAGGCCGGTTCAGGTCATCTACGGTAATGGCTCTGCGGAGCCCATGCTCCCCGGATATAACCTCCAGGTGAAATTGCTGTACAAGCTCGGATACTTTAACCTTTTTTGCCATTGTCTTGTTTTCTTCCTTTCAGCCTCGTCCTCATCCGTTGTGTCCGTACGAAAAACTGTCCATGTTTAACATTATGCGTATCCCCATCGTAAAGGAATTTGTAACTGATTGCAATGCTCTGACCGTTGTCGTAACAGTCCCAGACATACCAAAAACCGCCTGTCCCGGGAGACAGACGGTTGCTTTATTTCGTTTGCGGATTAGTTTGCAGATTAATCTGTAATCAGAACATTCAATTCAGATTCTTTATCGAAGATATGAACTTTGTTCATATCAATCGCCATTTTGGTTGGTACGCCTTCACGTGTATTGGAGCGTCCGTCAACACGGGCAATGATGGTGTCACCGCCAGCCCCGCTCAGATAGAGCAGCATTTCGTGACCCAGATTTTCGGTGACATCCACGTTGGATGCAAAGATGGTTTTCGGCGAAGCTTCCATGAATACCGGCTCTTCGTGGATATCCTCAGGACGAACACCCAGAATCACTTCTTTACCGATATAACCTTTGCTCTTCAGCAATTGTGCTTTACCCTCAGGCACAAGCAGATCAATATTAGAAGCTGTAAAGTACGTGCCGCCGTCTTTTTCACTCAGCTTACCGTTAATGAAGTTCATCGTAGGAGAACCGATAAAGCCTGCCACAAAAAGGTTCACCGGGCGGTTGTACAGCTCATCCGGGGATGCAGCCTGTTGGATCACGCCGTCCTTCATAACAACGATCCGGTCGCCCATCGTCATGGCCTCAACCTGGTCATGCGTTACGTAAATAACGGTAGTTTCAAGGCGTTTAGCCAGCTTGGTAATCTCCGCACGCATCTGGCCGCGCAGCTTCGCATCCAGGTTGGACAGCGGTTCATCCATCAAGAATACTTGCGGGTCACGTACAATCGCGCGTCCCAAGGCTACACGCTGACGCTGACCACCGGACAATGCTTTCGGTTTGCGGTCAAGCAAATGCTCGATATCCAAAATTTTTGCTGCTTCCCGTACACGTTTGTCGATTTCATCCTTCTTCACCTTACGGAGCTTCAGACCAAAAGCCATGTTTTGGTATACGTTCATATGCGGGTAGAGAGCGTAGGATTGGAATACCATTGCGATGTCGCGGTCTTTTGGAGCTACGTCGTTCACTACACGGTCACCGATATACAACTTGCCGTCGGAGATTTCCTCCAGACCTGCAATCATACGAAGTGTTGTAGATTTACCACAGCCGGACGGACCTACTAATACCAGAAACTCTTTATCCTGAATGTCCAGATTAACATCGATAACCGTCGGTTTCTCAGCACCCGGATACTTTTTGAAAATATGCTCTAAACGTACACCTGCCATGACTTTTGCCTCCCTGAATCAAATTATGAAATCGAATACATTTCCTAATGTTATATTACCCGAGGCTGCTCTGGATGGCTATTCACAAACTGCACAAAAAAATTATTTGCTTTTTGTTACTTTGTACAATAACAAGATTAAACGCACCAGCACCGCATCATTGAACGTCCGGACATCCAGTCCGGTCTCCTGCTTGATTTTATCCAGCCGATAGATCAGTGTATTTCGGTGAATGTACAGCCTCTTGGCCGTTTCGCTTACGTTGCAGTCCAATTGAAAAAAGGTGTCCAGCGTGCTTAAAGTCTCTGCATCCCCGAACAGACCTGAATTAATCCCGTCCTGTTGGATAAAGCTTTGTCTTTGCTCGTCCGGAATACTGTAGAGTAGCCTCTCCAATCTTAGCTCCCAAGGGAGATGAATATGCTCGGACACATGGAACAGCTTGCCCAGATGCAGTGTCTCCCGCAGCAAGGATAAAGCTCCCGGAAGACCTTCCGCCGGCAGTAACGGCCTGTTCACGGATATATGGAATACACCGCCCCATTCATTCGCGATCAGTTCATACAGCCCCAGTGCAAATGCGGTCAGCACCTCTTCAACAGGCTCGGAAGGATCTTTATCCCGCTCGTCCTCTCCCCCAAGCACCGAGTTCTCGCTGGCCAGAATGAACCATTCCTTCGGCTCCAATGGAACGAGCAGCACATCTCCTTCCAAATAACTATCCAACAGCTTGTTCAATTGAGAGTACGAGGCTTGCAAGCTGTCTCCCTGAAGCAGGAGGGGGACCATTCGTTTGGCCAAATCAACCGACAGGTTTAAATCGGCTGGGGGCAGCCCGCTCTCTCCTGTATTTTGCAGCAGCAGCCAGCGCCCGAACTGCCTCATTCTGTCCTCTTCACTCAGCTTGTTTTTATGGGACTCTACAGACCCTGGCTGTACACCGGCCAATAACGCTGCAATTAATTGCCGTTCTCTGGGCGTAATCTGATGTTCACTTACTGTAAAAGCTATCGTATCTTCCGATCCATCATAATATGGGAAATATACAAGCTCATCAAATGTAAAAGATAATAAGTTGCTATCCGATTTGTCATTATTCATGAAGCCCGACAACTCCGGCTCCAAGCTATCCGTTAAGGAGACAATGCCAAAGGAAGTGCCCAAGATTTGCTGGAGCTGCTGCTGAATCGACTCGGCAGATCTCACATCATCACCGCTCTTCAGATTATTTATGCAGGCTGAAAACTTCACCCAATTTATTATGCCTAAATAGACTAACTATTCAAATATATCTGCATATGCAAAAAAAGCCATCAACCTTAGTTGATGACTTTCGGATGAGCCATGAAGGACTCGAACCTTCGACACCCTGATTAAAAGTCAGGTGCTCTACCAACTGAGCTAATGGCTCTTAAAGACTGGTGGAGGCTGATGGATTCGAACCACCGAACTCGTAAGAGAACAGATTTACAGTCTGCTGCGTTTGGCCACTTCGCTAAGCCTCCGTATAAAGTGGCTCGGGACGGAATCGAACCGCCGACACGAGGATTTTCAGTCCTCTGCTCTACCGACTGAGCTACCGAGC
>NZ_JBJURI010000028.1:0-101107 GCF_046098255.1 Paenibacillus jiangxiensis | reverse complement strand
GCTCCGTTCCCATCTCCCCTCATCTGCGGCACCAGGTGGATTTTGACCTGCTCCGGCTCGCCCGACTCCGTGACCGTACACCCAGCTACGACTGCCGAAGCATGCGGATGAGGAAACTGAGGCCGGGCCGGATTACACCCATACAGGTCGCTGTTCACCTTCACGTCTCCGCAGAGCAGTTCCCGGGCATCGAACTCCCCGATGGCATGGCGGATTTTTTGGAGCATGACCCAGGCGGTTTTGTAGGTGACCTGGATCACCTGGCTCAGCCGCATCGCCGAGATGCCATCGGGGAGCAGGAACAACTCCAGCGCCTGGAACCACTTGGTTAGGGGGAGATGGGTTCGTTCAAAAATCGTGCCGACCAAAGCCGACGTTTGATGCGCACACCTGGCGCATTCGAACATGGGGATGCGCCGGGAAGTCAGACGACTGCAGCGGGTGTGAGCGCAACGCGGGCAGACGAAGCCGTTCGGCCACTTCATCGCGATCAATGCCTCCATGCAGGCCTGCTCGTTGTGATAAGGACTGCTAAAGGATTGAAGTTCCGTTTCCGCTTGGACTTCCATGTCTACTCGCCCCCGAATCAATAACATACGAACATAAGTTCTTTTTTATTATATCAAACATATGTTCCCGTTTCAAGCCGAACATCCCACATGAGCTGCCTCTTTTTTTCTTATCTGTTTTCTCGTTTCTCATTATTCCTTCCCCTGGCCCCCCCCAACACTCAACCCCCGCATTCTGATCAAAAGGGATAATCGTGCAAAGCTGTGTGGAGAAGCACCAGGCAACGGACACCAGACACCACACCCTATAGACACCCATCTCACTCTGGCTACTAGACTCTGAAGGGGTCGAATCCCCTTTTTGCAAGAAAGCTAGCAAAAAGCGGTCTGCTTTGATTCAGCGTCAACCCCAGCCTAAGCTTGGTCGCACCGAAAGTTGAGTTAATATAATCAATCCTGACTATGGCTGTCATCGGTTATTCCTTTCCAGGTCTCGGCTGACCGTCGACATAGACGGATGTCCCGCGCATTCTGGCCCAATCGGCAATCCGGGAAGGATCGCCCGTCCAGAGACGCTCATGCCCCCATTGGTTCGTCTCCGGACGGCTCTCGCATTCGATCCGGATAACCGGGAACAGCTCGGTCGGACGTTCCCGCGGAAGGCCCTCGATCCAGAGCACATCGCCGTCCTGCCGAAACGTAAGCTCCTGTCCCGTCGTCAGCAGCGTCACGCGGGTAACGGGCGTGATGAGATCCGCCAACCGCAGTACAGGCTTTCCATCCCAAAACCGGATAATGAGATACAGATGATTGCCTTTCATCGTCTGCCGTCCATATGTGATGAACTCGGTCAGATTGCCGCCGTCCGAGCCGTAGATCGCCTCGCCGTGAACCTCCAGCCATTGTCCGATCTTGAGCGCCCGTTCCACGAATGCCGGCGGCAGCTGTCCGTCCGGCTGTGGCCCGACGTTCAGCAGCAAATTCCCGCCGTATGTACCGCCTTTCTCAGCGCACTCGCACAGCATGTCGAGCAAGACGTCGGCCGGACGCCATCGTTCGCCGTTCGTATAACCCCACAGCCGCCATGTCGTCACCTGGCTGGATTCCCAGAGCCTCTTCCGGTCCGGGGCGATGACATGCTCCGGTGAGCCGAAATCGCCGAGCACCTCGGAATCTCCCGACCCGCCGCCTCCGTCCGCATGCAGCTTCTCCTCCTCGGATAGCCCGAGACGATTGTTAACCAGAATATCCGGTTGAATCGACTTCATCCGCTCTACCAGCTTGATGCTGTCCAGGTCTTCGGCAGTTCTGGGCCACACACCATCGAAAAAGAAATGATCGATACGTCCGTATTTCGTGACCAATTCCTCCACCTGGGCGTGCAAGTACCGCTTCATGTCCTTCCAGCCTTGCGGATCCTTTTCCGGTCCGTCAAAGTAAGCCGGAATCCGCCAATCGATCCAGGAATAATATAAGCCAACCCGAAGCCCCTCGGCCCGGAACGCGTCGGTGAACTCCCGGACCAGATCCCTGCCTGGCGCCTGCTTCGCGCTTGAGTAATCCGTCGTGGCCGTATCCCATAAGCAATATCCATCATGATGCCGAGTCGTTAAGCAAGCGTATTTCATTCCCGCCTTGCGGGCCGTGTAAGCCCACAGCTCGGCGTCAAAAAACACCGGATTCCACTCACAGGCCATCCGGGCATATTCGGACTGGTCCAGATGCTCCCGGAACAACACCTGTTCGCCTCGCCCGTATTGGGCATATGGCCCGAAATGAATGAACATGCCGTATCGGCTTTCCGTAAACCATTTCCAGCCTTCCCGGATGGCTGGCGCCTGAATGGTCATTTTCAACGTCCTCCTTAAGATGCACAATCCCTCCCCGGCTCTGCAGCCGGGCAAGGGATTGCCCTGTTCCTTGATGTTTCTTTGCCCGCTGACATGCGGCAATTACGATTGACCGGCTCTCCACTCATTGAATTGCCGTTTATATTCCGCCACGACCTCATCGAGGCCGGCAGCCTTCATGGCTGCAAGCATATTGTCGTAGCCGTCCTCGTATTTCACGACTCCTTGCATGACCGGATAGACACTCGTCTTCAACTCGGCGATGCAATTGGCGTATTGGGATGCGACGTTTGTCGGGTCAAAGGTGAAGCCGATCGCAATGCTGTTCACGGCATCGTTGGCAACCGTCGTGCGGCGCTCCAGCCGTGCCGGGTCGATGTTTGTCGGATACCGGTTCATTTCAACGTGGCCGAGCAGCCAATACGGCAGCTCATAAGCCGGGGAACCATTCTCGTTCTTGGCGAGATAGTCTTTGGTGTTCTTGCCGGTATCCTTCCAATGCACGTCCTTCACACCGTTCTGCACGAGATCCATGTTCTCCTGGCTGCTGTACACCCAATTCAAAAATTGAATGGCGGCTTCCGGATGCGGAGAAGTGGCCGATACCCCGTTGGAATTCCGGATCGCATAGGCTCTGAACTTCGGCTGGTCAGCCAAATAGTAAATGTCCAGCTTGGCATCCGGGAATGTCTGCAAAATGGCATCGCTTGTGCCAACGTCTCCCGGGCGGTACAGATAACGTCCGGCCAGTTCCTCCTGGTTGATGACTTCCGTCGGCGTCGTCAGCAGATCGCTCATAATCAGGCCGCGCTGGTACGCCTCGTTCATGTACTGCACATCTTTTTTGAACTCCTCGGTTTCAATCCAGGACTTCACGTTCCCCTGCTGATCGATGTAAATCATATTGTCGGCAACGGTAAACGGATAGGTGTCATACGTCGTATGCAGGAAGTAGGCAGGCTCCTCCAGCATTTTGATATATACGTTCTTGTTCTCCTGCGGCCAGTTCTTCTGCAGCGTCTCCGCCACATCCAGCAGCTCCTCCGGTGATGCCGGAGGTTTGAGGCCGCTCGCTTCGAGCAGATCGGTCCGGATCGTGAACATGCCGTCGTTAAAAGCGGTATCCGCCCAAAAGTTAGGCACGTAGCTGATCTTGCCGTTGATTTTCGCAGATTCCCAGATCCAGTCCGGCATAGATTTTCTCAACTCGCCGCCATACTGATTCAGCAAATCGTCGATCGGAATGATCCCGCCGCTGCCGGCAAGTACCGTCGGTCCTTTCACATCGTGCATGATGGCGATCAGCTCGAATTCTTCCCCCGTCGACATCATGAGGTTCGTCTTCTGGTCCCATGCGTCCCAGGGTATGTATGTCGGCTCGTACGTAAGGTTTAGACCGTCCGCCTCAAGCTTGTCGTTAATCGCCTTGACCACCGTGTCCAAATCCTGCGGCGCGTTGCCTGGAAGCAGGTACCGGACCGGCAGCTTGTCTCCGCCGCCGTTCTCCCCGCTTGCCGAGCCGTTCTTTCCGCCGGCATTACCTCCACCAGAGCAGCCCGCGATCACGGAAACGATGAAGAGCGCGGCTAACCATCGCACTAGCGCTTTCCTTTTTTTCATGCCTTTCCCCCTGACTTCAAGTGGTATTGTCCTGCCGCTATCGGTACGATGTCTATCTTAAGGAGACGTTGGGGATGAGGTATACTTTAAAATGATGAATTCCGCCATTTTAAAACGCTTGAAGTGCGTGTTCAAAAAGTCAGGTTACCTGTCACTGCGCCATTTTCTTCTCCATTGCATGCTGGCTGCGGAACTGTGCCGGCGACATCTGATAATGCTTTTTGAACAGCGTATAGAAATAGGTCGTATTCAAAATGCCCACTTGCTCGCTGATCGATTGCACCGAATCCTCGGTGCTCGCGAGAAGCTCTCTCGCTTTTTCCAGGCGCACGGCATTCAGATAATCATTGAACGACAGCTCGCAATGCGCCTTGAACAGTTTGCCGACATAACTGCGGGACAGCTTGACCTCACCCGCTACTTGCTCAAGCGACATGTCCGGCCTCGCGTAATGCTTGCGCACATACATCTGAATGAAATCTACGACCTCCGCATGCCGCACCGCGCCCGATTCCTCGGACAGGCTGCACAGCCGCAAGGCGAGCACCTTCAAGGCATCCGCCGTTTCCGTGAGGGTCTGAAAGCGGGTAATCCTTCGCGTGAAGCGGAGGAATAGCTCCGCGCTCTCCCGGTTTTTCACCGTATGGACATTAAGCTGCTTGTATAACCCGCCGATAAACTGATTGATGAAGAACATCGCTTCATGGTACGTGCAATCCCGGATTTCCTTGATCCACAGATCGATTTCTTTCTCCAGCTTATCCCGCTGCTGCAGCTTGATCGCCTCGATGATGCGTTTCTCCCGCTTGTCCGGATACTGCGCGTCAGACCGCTTCTTCTCCGTCGCGATAACCGGGTCGCAGTGGAACAGCCTGCCCTTGCCTTCGAAGAACCGCTGGCGGAAGCAGGATTGCGCATAATCGAACGATTCGCGCAGCCCGTCGTATGTCTGCGCGGCCGTCCCGATGCCGACGGTGACGGATACGCGGAGCGTGCGGAAAATCTCACTCTGCAGCTCCTCCAGCATGCCGACTGCACCGATTGGAGGCCGGTTCTGCTTGATAGGCAGGATGATCGCCACGATTCCTTCGCCGACCACGGCCACGCTCGCTCCCTCCGGCTCCAGCATCTGCTGGGCCGCCCGGGCGACGGTGGCGCAGGAATACGACTGCAGCTCCTCCTCTCCTCCGGGCGAGCCGTCTTGGCTATCAAGGAGCAAGGCCGCCGCCAGGAAATACGGCTCCCTGCCATCCCCGGCCAAACGACAGAATGCCGTCTCATCGCCGCCGTTCAACAGCTGCAGCACATGGGCCTGACGAGCGGCGAAAGCCTCGGATTCCATCGAACGCATCCTTTCCGTCATTTCCGCGTAGGTCGTATCCAGTATGGCGAATTCGTTGATTTGCCGCCGATTTCCCTTCATCTTCGGAATAGCGCTCATTTTATCCAGCAGGTGGCGGATCGGATTATACGCATGGTGCGTCAGCCAGATCGACAGGAAGATGCTGACGGCGAAGCAGGCCAGAGCAAGAATCAGCGCGGCTGTACGTAAAGCCTGCATGTTGAACAGCAGATTTTGATATTGGCTTACGCTGATAAACGTCCAGTTCATTTCCTTGGATTTGACGTACGTGACAACGCTCTTGCGGCCGTCAATAGAGCGGGTGAAATAGCCGCTCTCCGCTGCGGATGAAAGAATGGACTGCGCATAGGACTCCTGAGAGACATCCTCCATAAAGCGGGCATGGTCCGAATGGGTAATGATCGTCCCGCTGTCGTCAATGACGTACAGGGAATCCGCCGCTTCGTTCCGGTACCCGCCAATAAGCTTCTGGATGGCGGAGGTGCTCATGTTGATTACGATGGCGCCTTTGGAGTTCACGGGCGAATAATAGCTTGGAAGGAGAACGAAGGTAATGACGTCCTCGTTCTGGTTAGAGGAATTGGCGGCCGAGATTCGGCGCGGAAACAGGTGGAAGTAGGAGGTGTTCTTGCTGTTGATCTCCTCCAGCAGCTCCTTCTCCTGCTCTTTGGTAATGCCTTTCGTATTGAGATACGTGTTATTCGAGCCGTTATAGATCCCGATCGAATGGATGAACGGATAGGTCGACTGAATTCGTCTGAGGGTGCCGAACACCCCGTACTTCTTGACGGGATCGTTTCCTTTGTCCAGCAGAGCGCCCACGATTTCTTTATCGCTGAGCAGAAGGTTGCCCACATTATAGACCTGGTCACGGATCACGCTGGACACAGCGCTGTTTTGTTTCAGTATCGACTCGGAAATTTTCCCTACCTCTTTCGCGGTGCTCCAGGAGAACATCATGAACAGAACGACGGTTACGAGGGCAATCATGGCTGCCGTAAGCAAAACAAAACTGAGAAACATGTTGCGGTACACCGCATAACGGAACAAACGCTGCCGGATCATATTCTCCCTCCCTGCCATTTGGTGATCATCATGAAGCATCGGTTTTGATCCACATGTAAACAAAGTTATTGTTTTTTAGATGTCGTGTATATGTAATATATATGTTACTTTAATGATGTTTATCTCGCTATCGAAATCGCTGGGCCTGAATCCGGATGTTACTTCATTTTATATTTGCAGCAGGCATTCATCAACATGAAAACGCATTCTTATTTTCCGTCCCTTTTCCTCCAGCCATTAGCATCATCAGCGAAAAACCTTATAAAATCAAGCATTCCCCGCCGTTCTTGGTTCAGAAACCGCCATTTTGAGTGCGAAAATTTGAAGTTTTTCCCCTTTTTTAAAATCCCCTCCCCGCCTTCCAATCCGCACAAACTCCATTTTCATAGTTTACGGGCCGCGGCAACTCTCTTTACACTCAAAACAAAACTGCTCACGCTTGCAGCCCCCAGCTTAAACGAAAGGACGTGCCTGTCTATGAAAAAAAGCCGCTCCGGCTTTCTGCGCGAAATCCGCACGAACGGTTCCGCGTACCTGCTTGTCTTGCCGGCCGCCATCTATACGCTGATCTTCGGCTATTTCACGCTCCCGTACATGCTCATTGCGTTTCAGAAATTCAACTTCAGGACCGGGCTCTTCAACTCGGAGTGGGTAGGATTTGACAATTTCAAGTTCTTCTTCTCGTCTCCCCGGGCGTGGGAAGTCACCTTCAATACGCTGAAGCTCAACTTCTTGTTCATTATCGTCGGCACACTGGGAGCCATGGCGCTGGCCATTCTTTTCAACGAACTGCGCAGCCGCTGGTTTTCGCGAATCACCCAATCCACGATTTTGTTCCCGCATTTCTTGTCCTGGGTCATCGTCAGCTACATCATTTACAGCCTGCTGTCGACCGACTACGGTATCCTGAACCGGATTCTGGCGTTCTTCCATATTGATCCCGTCAACTGGTATGCCTCACCGCAATATTGGACCTGGATTCTTACGATTGCGGCGGTCTGGAAGGACCTTGGGATGAACCTCGTCATTTATCTGGCCGCCATTACGGGCATCGATGAAAGCTATTACGAAGCAGGACGGATCGACGGCGCCACCCGCTGGCAGCTTATCCGCCACATCACGATTCCGCTCATGCTGCCAACCATATCCATTCTGACCCTGCTTGCGCTTGGCAAAATCATGTACGGAAGCTTCGACATGATCTATGCCATTGTGAAGGACAACGGCCTCCTTTACCCGACCGTTGACGTCATTGACACCTATGTGTTCCGTTCCCTCCGTACGATCGGCAACCCTGCACAGGCGATGGCTGTCGGGCTGTACCAGTCTGTGGTCGGCTTTATTCTCGTATGGGGCAGCAACAAAATCGTGAAGAAGGTGAACCCGGATCATGCGTTGTTCTGACATGAGCCGGAACCGTCCTGAAAGGAGCGAAACCGATGACCTCAAGACCCAAATTGTTCGACACCGTAAACGCCGTCCTGATCGGCATCATCTCCCTCTTGTGCATTCTGCCGATGCTGCTGGTGCTCATGGTGTCCTTTACCGATGAAGCCAGCATCAAACAGCACGGCTACCAACTGTTTCCGACCGAGCTGTCGCTCGATGCCTACAAGCTGCTTCTGTTTGGCAGCACACCGCTGTACCAGAGCTACATGATCTCGATCTTCGTAACCGTGGTCGGCACGATCCTGGCCGTTACCATTACGTCCATGGCCGGCTACACGCTGGCAGCCAAGCATATCCGTTACCGGCATGGGCTCGGACTGTTCTTTTTCATCACCATGGTGTTCAATACGGGCCTCGTGCCCTGGTACCTGATCAACCTCAATCTCGGATTAAACAACACGATCTGGGCCTTGATCATTCCATCGCTGATGTTCAACCCGTTCAACCTGTTTCTCGTTCGCAACTACATGTCCCAAATTCCTGCGTCACTCACGGAAGCAGCGAAGATCGACGGCGCAAGCGATTTCTATATCGCGTTCCGGATCTTCTTGCCGCTAAGCATGCCCGTCCTTGCCACGATCACATTGTTCTATGGCATTGCCTACTGGAACAACTGGTTTAACGCCATCATGCTGGTGGACAATGAGAAGCTGTATCCGCTTCAGTACCTGCTCTTTAAGCTCAACTCCGAGATCAGCATGATCCAGCAAATGCAAAGCAGCGGCGCCATTTCCGGCAGCCAGACGCTGCCGCAGGAGTCGGTCAAGATGGCCACGGCCATTCTGACCATCGGTCCGGTGGTGCTGTTCTATCCGTTCCTGCAGCGGTATTTCATCAAGGGCCTGCTCATCGGCTCGCTGAAGGAATAGGGTGGCATTACAGGCTGCTGTAAATCCATCTGTGGTCAGGCAGCTTGTTGAAGAGAGCGCTATCTATCATTGGTGCAGCCGGCAGCATTGTGATATAATCCGGTTCATTACAAGAAAAAAATATGCCGGAGGCCTTATGCTAACGTTTGAGCAAAAAATAAGCATTCTTGAATCCTTCCCCGAACTGGAACGGAGGAACGTCTCTCTCGGTCGGGTCAACTTCCACTACGAGGACAGCGTTCATGATAAAAAAACGGTTGTCTACCATCTGCATCCCAACGGAAATGGTTATGTATATGCAGGACTGCTGACGGAATATGAGACAGATGCCAAGGGGTTCGTCAATGTCCGCGACTTTTCCGCCGCAGAGCTTAAAGAAATCGTGCAGGCATCGATTCGTTCCCTCTCCGGACAGAATCGCCCGCAAGCGGAAGCCGATGAACATGTATCTGCTGTCACCCCAAGTGCAACCGAACAAGCTTCTGTGTGGACAGATTCGGACGGGCATACGTTGAAGATGCTGCCGGAAGAAGATATGTGGTACATTTACGCGGGCGAAAGCATCGAAATGGTGTTCGAAGCACTTGACGAGGCTGAAGAATACTTGCGGGAGGAAGGCTTTTCTCCTTCCTAAATGGCCCCAAAAAGACAATCAGCCCTCCCGTCTCCGGAGAGGGCTGATTTATTCAGATTAAAAGTTCTCAGCAAAGCAGAGCAATTCTGCTATCGAAATTAAAACTTCCGCTAAACGCAGTCTGACTTCCTTGAAGGTACGTCGATGGACGTTTTGGTTATGCTTCCACCTTCACGACCTCGGCTCGTGTATCCTCAATAAATGTCTTGCAGGCAGCCATTTCCTGCTCTCCCGCATGTTCCATAATAATGTGAACCTCCGGTTTATACTGCTGCAGAAGGCTCATGTACAATGGGTAATTCATATCTCCCAGACCCGGCGACACCGTGATAACCCGTCCTTCCTCCGTAAGCTTGCGGTCCTTGGCATGGCAGGCGATAATACGCGTGCCCAGCAGGTCGAACGCTTCCCGGATGACTTCATCCTGTCTGTCTATGTTCCCCTCATGCAGCAGGTTGCCGGGATCCAGCACCACCCCGATATGGGAGGAAGGCACCTGCATAAGAAGCTCATTCAGTTCCTGAGCCGTGCCGACAAGATGCCCGTTGGCCGCCTCCAGACCGATAAACACGCCCCACTTCTCCGCCTCCTCCGCCAGTTCCTTGATGGTCTCGCGCAAAATAATCCGGTCCAGCTCGTTATATTTTCCGTCCGGGTGAGTTCCCGTCTCCGCTGCCACCATCGGCGCTCCAAACAGCCGCGCATACCGAATCAGTTCTTTAAACCGCTCCTTGTTCTCCCGCAGCACCGCCGGATCGCGATGAAAGAAATGCAAATAACAGCCCAGTACGGATACCGTCACACCATGCTTGCGGAACTCCTCAGCCATAGCCATTACCAAGCCTGGGCTAAGCCGGCCGGGCTTCGTAAAATCCGTATCACTCACCGCCTTCCACAAGGCCAGCTGAATATGGCTAAAGCCCGCATTTCCGATTTTGGCGGCCAGTTCCCGGTAAGGCAGGCTGCCGAATAAATGAGCCAGTACACCAACAGACATGCTCTTCATCTCCTTTTAGGAATTTTACAACTTCTTCAACTAACCTAAGTTTAACGCCAAAAATGCATTTATTGTTGGTTCCGCTTACAAAAGTCTGATTTTTGTTGGTTTTCTGCTATTTTTTTATTGCATATCGGCTATGGAATGGTAAGATAGGAATATGGTTTGTATATATATTATTCATAAATATTTTTGTTAAATTTATTGCTGCGAATTACTTTGCAATCGTTTTCTTAATTCATTTTAGGTCACATGAAAAGGAGATGGATGATTTGAGCAAGCTTATTATTAATGCAGACATTAACAAAGGAACGATCAACCGTAATCTGTACGGCCATTTTGCCGAGCATCTCGGACGCTGTATTTATGAAGGGATCTGGGTGGGTCAAGACTCCCCCATTCCGCATACGGAGGGCATGCGCAATGATGTGATCGAAGCGCTGCGCGCCCTGCAAATCCCTGTTCTGCGCTGGCCGGGGGGCTGCTTTGCCGATGCGTATCTGTGGAAGGACGGTGTCGGACCTGATGAACAGCGCAAGAAAGTCGTGAATGTCCATTGGGGCGGAGTTGTGGAAAACAACCATTTTGGCACCCACGAATTTCTCCGCTTTTGCGAGCTTATAGGCACGGAGCCTTACATTGCAGGCAATGTCGGCAGTGGAACCGTCCGTGAAATGGCCGAATGGGTGGAATACATAACGTTTGAAGGCGAATCGCCCATGACAGAATGGCGCAAGGACAACGGGCGCGAACAGCCTTGGACACTGAAATATTTCGGGATCGGCAACGAAAACTGGGGCTGTGGAGGCAACATGCGGCCGGAGTATTATGCCGACCTGTACCGCCACTACTCTTCTTATGTTCGAAATTACGGAGATAATAAAATTTTCAAAATCGCCTGCGGCCCCAATACGGCCGATTATAACTGGACCGAAGTGCTCATGCGCGAAGCCGGCAGTCTGATGGACGGCCTCAGCCTGCACTATTACACAACCCAGACGGGCGAATGGAATAACAAAGGCCCTTCTACCGGCTTTGATGAGCAGACATGGTTCCAGACGTTCAAGCAAACCGTCTACATGGACGAGTTAATCGAACGGCATGACGCCATTATGTCCAAATACGATCCGGAGAAAAGAGTCGCCCTAATTGTGGATGAATGGGGAACCTGGTATGACGTTGAGCCAGGCACCAATCCCGGCTTCCTGTACCAGCAGAACACCTTGCGCGATGCGCTGGTGGCGGCGGTGAACCTGAACATTTTCCACAAGCACAACGACAGAGTGCAAATGGCGAACATCGCGCAGCTGGTCAATGTGCTGCAGGCCGTCATTTTGACCGAAGGCAGCCGGATGCTCCTGACCCCAACCTATCATATTTTCGAAATGTTCAAGGTTCATCAAGGGGCTCAGCGGGTGGATTTGGCTCTGGAATCGCCGTGCTACGAAATGAACGGCGAGTCGATCGAACAGATCAGCGCCTCCGCATCGGTCGATGCCGAGGGTACAATGCATATCTCGCTCTGCAATCTGCACCATGCAGATTCCGTTGAGCTGCGCTGTGAACTGCGCGGAACAGAGGCTGCTGTGATCTCGGGCACCGTACTACAGGCCTCCAGTCTGGACGCCCATAATACATTTGATGAGCCTGAGCAGGTCACTCCTGCTGAGTTCCACGACTTCCGCCAGGAGAATGGCAGCTGGCTGATCAAGCTGCCTGCCGCATCCGTAGTTGTGCTTAGCATCAAATAAAAGGGGGCAGCAAGCATGTCCAACATGTCCCCAACATCGCAGAGTGGCAGCTTCTGCAAAGGCTGCACCGCAACGGTTCATATTTCGGAGGAGGAAATCCGGCAGCTGATTGGCAGCGTTGCCCGCATCCGTTCCGTTAATCTGGCAACAGAGGCGGAATTCGAAAGGCGGATGCAGGCCTGCCGGGCGTGCGAGGCCTTTCAATTCGGCACCACCTGCCGCTGGTGCGGCTGCCTGATGGAGGTCAAAGCCAAGCTGCAGGCCTCCACCTGCCCCTCCCCAGCCGGAAGCCGCTGGTAAGAAAAACGACAGACCGCATTTAGCGGAAGTTTTTTGGCGATATCAGTAGGCCTATCCAGGAAGTTTATACTTTCTGCCCTGAAAATTTAAGGGCCATAGCGGCAAAATTTTCATTCATCAGTGGTGCCGCAAAGCGGCATGGAAGTCTGATATTGTAAAGCAAAGTAAAGCCTGCCCGACACTGTGCCGGGCAGGCTTTTTTTAGCTGATCAGTTCCTCAATCGCCACTCTGCGCCCGCTTTTGGCGCTCTCTAGCGCGCCTAGAACCATCGCCATACTTAAACGGTTATCCCTGCTGTCCGTTTCCGCCGGCCGCCCCTCTTCCAGAGCCTGAAACATTTCATCAAGACAACCGTGATGAAATGTTTCAGGCAGCTGAAAGCCGTTTTCTACGTCCCCATCCTTGCGGACATGATGGTTCATGAACTGGCCTCCAGCCTGTTCTTCCGGGCTGACTACCTCCGCATAGGGCATATCGTTCCCGTCCCAGATGGCCGTTCCCTTCTCTCCCGTAATGCGCCATGAAGCCTGCCAGGATGTTGGCGCTCCCTCCGCACACCAGGACCCCCGATAGCTGAAGATGGAGCCATCCGACATCGTGAACGTGCAGACCGCCGCTGCATTCCCTCTGTACCAGGAACCTGGGGGGTTAAACTCCTCACAGTAGACGGTAACGGGATCGGCCCCGAGAATGCATCTGGCCTGATCGAAGGTATGGATCGCCATATCCAGCAGCAGCGGGCTGTCCATCACTTCCCGAAAGCCCCCGAAATGAGGAGCAAGGAAGAAGTCTGCGCATACAAGCCCAGGCCTGCCTATGGTTCCCTCTGTGATCATCTTTTTCAGCGCACGAAGACGTGGATCGAAGCGCCGGTTCTGCATGACGGCGTGGGACCGGTTCATCTGTTCTGCGAGGCTGATCAGTTCATCGCACTGAGCCATCGTTTCGGCAAGCGGCTTTTCGGCAAAAACATGACATCCATGACGCAGCGCCACCGCAGCGATTTCAAAATGGCTTGCCGGAATGGTGATGTCAAAAACCAGATTCGCCTCTGTCTGTTCAAGCGCTTCACGTAAGCCCGTAAATACAGGACAGTGAAGACCATGCTTTACCCTCATGGCTTCAGCCGCTTCCAGTCGGATATCCACCAGCGCGGCGATCTCCGCATCCGGGCGCTGCCTGACATAATCCATCCATACATTAGCCATGCCTCCGCACCCGGCAACGGCGATTCGATACTTGCTGCCCATTATTTCCCCTCCCGCGTATACATGATCGAGCTTGAGTATAGCAGGTGATGGATACAATTTCTTACATAATATTGCCCAATAATAACGGAATCTTGAGGTGCAGGCCAGCGGTTAATCAAAAATCGTTTTTTGATCATTCCCTTCCGGAAAGGGAATCGCCGCTTTTCTCAATTCTTCCTGTTTGCAGAACACCCGAATAGGCCTTTTGATAGCGGTCATTTTCGATCTCCTGCAGCGTTTTTCCCTGCGTATCCGGTGCATATACCGTGCCAATCAGCGCGGCAATCGCCAGAAAAATAATCATCAGCAGGCCGGCTGTGCTGAATCCCATTGTCGTGATCATGACCGGCATGATCATCGACCAGACGCCGACGGCGATCCGGGCAATAAAGAACATGAAGCCCTGCGCTCCGGCACGATACTTTGTGGCAAACAGCTCGCTTGCCCACAGCCCGTAAAATGCCTGTGCCCCGAATCCGGCCGCACAGCCCCACAGCAGAACAAACATCAGCAGCACGGGGATCGTCATCGGAGCAAATATAAGCAGAGCCCATGCGGCAATCCCCATCAAGGCGGATACGGCATACAGCATGCGGCGGTTCAGCCTGTCACCAAGTCGAATGAAAACAAAATAGGTGGTCAAAACGGTGAAAATCCACAGCACAGCCTGCAGCAGATTGGCCTGGTTCGCCGGAATACCGCCCACCGTCTCATAGATATAGGGCATGAAGAACCCCATTGCCCCGGCCGTCAAGTTCCAGAACAAATAAACCCCGAGCAGGAAATACATTGCCCTGCGGTTCAGCCTGAGCTTGAACAGATCCTTCCACTGCATGCTTGAGCCTGCCTTGCGTAAGGAAGGGTCCGCCGATCTGGCCTGCTCCTCTTCCCAGATTTTCGATTCAGCCAATCCCCGGCGGAGATACCAAGTAATAAACGCAACGACGAAGAGATGCGCAAATACAATACGGCTGCCAAGCAAACCGAGCGGCGCAAGCAGCACCGAAAGCAGCAGCGCGATAACCGGCCCGAACGACCAGGCGAGCTGGGCGGTACCGACATGAGCTGCCCGCTTGCGGTGCGGAGCTTCTTCGGCAATATAAGTCCATGAAGCAGGAACCCCCGCACCTACAGCCAAGCCAGTAATAATATAACCGGCAAGTAGCATCGGAAAATTGACGGACGCGATGATCAGCAGCATACCGAGCATATATACCAGCAGATCGTACGTATAAATAAACTTGCGGCCCAGCCTGTCACATAAATATCCGCCAATGAGCGCCCCGATGGCCGCTCCGAAAGCATTCGCGCTCACAGCGCCAAGCAGCCCTACTTTCACATCATTCAGCTGAAGATATTCGACCCATAAGGTGAGCCCTCCGGCCCCGGCCACAATTGAGCCTGCCTCAATATAATTAGCCATGGCTACAGATATCGTCGCTTTCATGCCGGTGGTTTTCCGACCTCCGGACAGACCTGCCATAACAAAGCCCCCATTCTCTGCTCAGCCGTGCTTTACCTCACGGCATCCCTTCACTGTTCCTTTATTTGAAAGCAATAGCCTTTTGCGCCGTCTTCACATCATTTTCAAGCAGCTTCGGAAGATCGTAGGCAGGGTACAAGCCCCGTTCCAGCATGAAATTAAAGACCTTGGCATGCATCTCAATGGCTGCATTCAAATGCTTACGCATGGTCTCTCTCACCTGCGGAGTCGCTGCTTCTGTAATGCTATTTGCATAGCTGCGCACCGCATTTTTCCAAAAGCCCAGGAGATGTCCTGCCTGAAATGCCGTCAAATCCTCATGGCCCGCTTTACGGGTATAAGCAGGAGCAAGCGGATAGAAGCCTAATAAATCCTTCAGATTATGCTCAAGCGCGGAAATAGTATGGCTGTACAGTGTCTTGAGAGCCGGGTCGGCGACCTCCGGCAGCATCATTTTGAAACTTATTAGGCTATTGGCTTGAGATGCCGTTAATTCGTGAATTTCCATCGTCTCATGCCAGGCCAGCGTTTTCTTTTTCTCCTTTGAACTCAATAGCGATCCCTCCAAGTAGGTTATAGGTTACTATATGCCCAATGGGCACTCAGAGTTCACTGTACTTCCCATGGCCTGGATCGGTCATGGGTCTAAACCCCTTCCTCCTTATTAAATACTACTATTTACCCAAATTTAAGCGAAATTTAAGGTTGGCGACATTTTTCATTAAGGTTGGACATATATAATGAAATTAACAATCATTTCCCGGGGGAGAGCTTAGGATGATGGACAGAGTATATACTTCGATGTGGATGACCCAATTTTTAAGAGGCACGGACCAGGAAAAAAGACAGCGAATCCAGGAGGCCAAGCGGAATAATGATATGGAACTAATCAGCAGCATCTCTTTTCACCTTTCGCTGCGCAATCAGCTGCATTTATTATAAGAAAAACGTCTATCGACGTAATTCACAGAAGACAGACCGCGTTTAGCGGAAGTTTTTCTTGCGATTATAGAATTGTTCAGCTCCGCTGAAAACTTATAAATTCTATAATCTTAGCGCAAGCCAACAGACCACTCTGCCGGCAAGAGTGGTCTGTTGTTTATTCCCTTCATTCACCTCTGTCTGCGTATTACATATGCTGAATAGGCAAGTGTTTAGTTAGGAAGGGAGACTTCATTATGTTTGGCCCATACATGCATGCTTCACCAAATATGAGTTTGACGGCTGATATCGTCAAAGCAATCGACGGAGAATATACCGCCGTTCTTTGTTATGAGCAGTTGGCCAAAATGGCCCCCAGTGAGGAAGCCAGAAAGCAGATTCTTGAAATCCGTAATGATGAAATCCGCCATTACCAGATGTTCTCGAAGCTCTACACATCCATGACCGGCAGACAGCATACGCCCAAGCTGAATGAGCCTTGTCCCGGCAACTATTTAGAGGGAGTAAGGTCTTCCTTCAAGGATGAGCAGGAAACGGTAGATGCATATCTCGACATTTTTGACCGCGCGCGCGATCCGCACATTAAACACGAATTCAGCCGCGCAGCGGCGGACGAACAGAATCATGCCGTATGGTTTTTGTATTTTCTGAAGGAAGATGCGCATGAAGGCAAATAGTTAACCTTTTTGAGCCCGTTTGCTATCTTACCATGAACATTTTTTTAACTCCTTCTTATAATGAAACATATCGATCCGGATAGAGGGGGGGGGAATTATGGGCGCATACGCATTCCTTGAAACTCAGGAAAACTTTAAGGACTTTTCCATCATTCTCATCACCGCAATCTTATTTTTTCTGTTCTTTGTCGCACCGTCTCACTTCTTCCCTTCACAGTCAGCATCTGACGGGGCCGCAAGAAAGATATTGGTACGACCAGTCCCTGAAACCCCTTTGGTTGTCAGATAATATCAGCCTTGTATGCTGTTTGATCTCCGGTTGAAGGAGGAAAAAGAAAATGAACAATCGTAACCGAAGCATAAATCTTGTTGTATTTATTATCGTCTCCATGGCTTTTATTTTCGGATTCGGAAAACTTACACCGGGTCCATCTGCAACCATTATACCGGAATAAGGAATGAATGCATGCAGGAGGGAAATGAGATGGCCAATCAAAAAAAAGGCAGAGCCAAAAAAAAGGCTCCTTTGCCCCAGAGCCCTTCCCTCTTGTCCCAGCTATCCCCACAGCAGATTGCAGTCATCGCCGGATTACTTTCCAACGCACTAACTGTAGATTCCATTCTGGTGGATAAAGACCAGCGCCTGCAAATCGTCCTGGGCGGTTCCTTGCGGCGACGCAGCAAATTGGACCAGCTTTTGGAGGAGCTGGATGGCGTCTCGCTGCGCGAATTTTTTAACGCGTTAGGCAGCAATTTTTAGCCAAAAAAAGTCCTTGGCACTTGCTTGCCGCCTTATTCTAAAAGCAGCACCTTTGACCCCTTCTTGATTTCTTCTGCATGTATATCTTCTTTTACATTTATCCCTATAAGCGCAATGTTAGCTATAGAAAAAGATATACTAATGTCTTTTACTTCAAGAGTCATATTAGTTCCATCTTTTTTTTCAATACTTATTTTTGAACCTATCAGATTTTTATACAAAGAACCTTTTTGATGAAATTCATCATCGGCGGCTCCCATTAGTACTACCCCTCTGTTAGGTACATTAATTATATCTTCTAAGATTAAAAGAACAGTCAAAGGTTGTCACTCCTTTAACTTCCGTAATATTTTTTAATACCAACGTTGCTTAATGATCCGATAGGGACAAGTAAGCGTCCTTTAAATACTATCATCAATTCTCCATACCTTCGGCAATTCTTTGTACAATTTCTTTGTCCCAGCCGTCTAGATCATTCATTAATTCTTCATATTTCTTTTTTGAATCAGGAGTATTTATTACCTTAAATGCGGCTATACTGTAATGTCCCAATGTATCAATTCCAAAAAGTTTATTCACTTTCGGATCCCTAAACTTACTGATCTCAGCTAATTTTGAAAGTATTTCTTCATTACACAATTTCCTGCTGACAATTTGGCTTATTGCGCTGACTAGGACCTGATTATGATGAACATCTAAACACTTGATAATCTCAAGATCATTTAATTTACCTTCTCTTACTTCCTTCGATAAAGTTAAAGGTTTCAATTCCATCAATTGCAGCCTCCCTTTATTCACCTACAACTCGGAATAAAAGTGCTTTGGTTATGCAATCCCAAAGAGCTTCCATCATGAATACTTGAAGAGTGAGATCTCCAGGCTATCTCCTGGCAATCCTGCTCAAACTGCTTGGGGATCACATCCTCATTGAGGCTTTGCACTCAATAAGCATCTCCTTTTAAATAAACTTATTAACATAGTAAGAATCCTAATTTTATTACGAAAGTTTATCTTTATAAGATTCCTTAAACCACTCATAGTTTTCATGAATACGTTTCTTGTCATCGTCGCTAAAATCAAGGTACCTGTCTGCTAGCGATTGCAAAAATTCCGATGAAAGTGATATCCCGAATGGTTGTAGGCTGTCAGCAGATAAATTGTCAAATATTTCCCCTAGTACGGATGAGGATACACTCTCTAATTTAGCTTTTATTACTTCCATTGCTTTTTCACGGTCACTAGTATAAAGCAAATTGAAAGCTATAGCTTGCAGATATTCATCTCCAAGGTCAGCTCGCAAGATATTATGGCATAATGGAATTAAAATTGTTTTATCCCTTTGAGATAATTCCGTTAATGCACTAGAAACTTCCTCATAATTTTCCAGCCTTTTAATTAATTCAACTAAATCATTAGTAGACAAGTTCTTAATATAAATCTCATAATCAATTAATCTGTCCAACGAGTCGTACTCCATCATTATCCCTCCTGGTTCTTTATTGGTATTAATTTGATGGTTGCCAAATACGGCTTTCCTTCAACCATAGTCCATGTTGTTAAGACTTTTAGTTTTCCGTGTGGACCTTCTATGACACTAGGAAAATCCAATCTATTTTCAGGCGTTATCTTTTTACCTACCTCAATAAAATGTGCTGCTATTTTCTCATTATTCTCTACGATATCATTTAAGCCAATTGTCTCAAGTTTTTTCTTCATATCTTGTGAACGCTCATAATTATGCTTCATCTGTTTTAGCTTCTCAATTCCCTTTGCATTCTGAGGATCAGCATCAAATAATTTTCTTTGGGTTTGTTTCATTTGGTTTAATTCTCTTATTTTTTTGTTTACTTCTTCAATATTAACATTTACTTTGCCTCTCATATATTTCTCAATTTTATCGATTGGTACCCGCGTATTTCCGTCCGTGTATACTTTTATCGCTTTTCCACTAACAGGTGCTACAATTTCATCCCTTTTAACTCTCTCCGTTACCTCAGCAACCGCCTTAGTGCTCGCACCAAAATAATTCTTCGGCTTAATCGTTGAGGCAATCGTGCTGCCGCCGACCAGTCCTGCTGTTCCAAGTATATTCGCCCAGTGTTCGGTTGACCAGGCGTTTTTGGGAAAGATCGTTTCGCGGATCGTACCGTGAACGCCGAGGGTGGCCCAGTTCGCGAAATCCTCCGGGGAATCCAGCCACGTGTCCGCCCGGTCCGCATATCCCTGCCACATCCCCTTCGGTATACCGAATGTCCAATAATCCAGAAAAGTCCCTACTGAATCATACCTTTTTTCATATCGCTCATTGGCTGCGGCCATAAAGTTGGTGCCCAGCTCCTTCAAGCTGTCGCCTGATATCTCCAAGGCATTGCGTGTATCCACAGTTGGCGCGGCGCACGCATTGGGCGGAGGGGCCATACATGCCGGGTCAATTCCACCGGACACCGATTCGTCCGTCAGTTGAATTTCTCCGCATGATTCCGCAGCTCACGGGAAATGGAATCCGTCAGCTCAACTGCTGTCTTCATGCTACTGCGCGCCGCCACAAAATCGGAATAAAAGCGCTGCTTTGTTGTTCCATCCCAGAGTGCCTCCATCATTGAAACTTGAAGCGTCAGTGTTCCGTTCATTCGGGCAATCTCTTGGCGAGCCTGTTCAAACTGCCTGGAAACTGCCTCCAACTGCTCCGGTGTTACCAGAATCGTTGTCATTCCATCGTCCACCTGTCTATCGTGATCCTCCCATTTTAACACCTTCCCACAATATGGATAATAAGTCCAACATCCCAAGTAATATCAGGCTGTTTGGTATCGATAGTCCTAATTTCTCTATGTTATAGGCAGTAAAAAAGCAGCACGACCACCATCAGGCCGCTGCTGCTCTGATTTACAATATTACATTTCCCACCTGGTGAACCAGATACATCATGACACCAAGAAATGAAGCCAGCCCCACATAACCTGCTCCGAACTTCAGCCGTGACGCCATGGGAACTTCATAATAGCTGTCATTTTCGAACACGGCATAATCAACACCCACATGAATTCTTAAATGAAGACCATTCTCCGCTTCCAGATGCTCAATTTTATATACATGAACCCGTTCTACAATCCCCTGTCGGGGCAGCGCAACCGTGCCTTCAAAATCCATGCTGTCCCACATTACTTTGACGTACTGCCGGCCTTCACGGTCACTATATGTAGTATAGGGAAGCTCCCGCCGGTGTTCCGGTCCGGGAATCAGCATCCCCTGCTCCTGTAAATGCCCGACCGGGAACAGGAAGCTGTCGGTTTCGGTTTCACTTTGCTGATTCGGACGGCGCAGGATGTATTTTTTGAATAAGTCAAAGGCGAACATACACCAAATGATAAAAAAGACAAAAGATTTCAAGTATACGATAATCACCAGTCCCCCTACCAGACCCGCGATCCACAACCAGCGGGTGACCGCGGTGGCGATTCGTCCGCCGTCCAGCGGATGAATGGGGAGCAGGTTGATCAGGTTGAGAAAAAAGCCAACATAGGATAATGCAAATAACAGCGGGCTGTCCGTTATGCAGGCAGCACCGAATACAGCTACCGCTCCGACCGTTCCCAGCAGCGGCCCCCCAAATGCCATGTATGCTTCTGTAACCGCATCCTGCGGATGCTTCTTCAGCGCTATCAAAGCACCGACGAACGGAATAAAAACTGGAGCGCTGACCGGCAGCCCTTTCCGCTTCGCAGCGATCACATGACCCAACTCATGGACAAACAGCAGCAGGACAAATCCGAGCGCGAACGCCCATGGATAGATCAGGGCATACGCCCAGATAGATGCCGCCATGGAAAGGAGCGCACCGCCGAATTTCCCCAGCTTCAAAAGTGCCAACAAGGATTTCCCCTTCGCCAGAAGGAGCACGATCACAGCTCCCCAGGACCAAAGAGACGAAGATTTCTTGCTTTCTTCCTGTTTCAGTACCCTCACAATCCTTCCTGAAGTTTACTTACATGTTATGCCTCGGTTCCAAGGATTTACACCTTGATTTTGTACCGATAGCATCCAAGGCATAATCGTGATACATCCAGCCCCATCGCTTCCAGTTAGTTTCACGCATTCACCATGATCACTCCTCAAATAGGGTTACACTCTACTATTTTACAGGCAATTGCCATTTAAGAAAAACCCAGCAAATAAAAAAAGCCGCCGTTACAGTCACGGCGACTTCAAATCCTTCTTATTCGTTCAGTGCTGAGGTGAGAGCTTTGAGATTCTCCTGCATCACAATGATATAATCTCGATTGTTCTTGATCTCGTCCTCGGTCAGCCCTTCCAGCGGATTCAGGACAGCAGTCTTCGCGCCAATCTCGGAAGCAATGGTCTGTGCAACCTTCGGATCAACCAGCGTTTCGAAGAAGATCGTTTTCACCTGATGCTCCTTCGTAAATTGCACAATACGGGCCATCTGGTCTGGAGAAGGCTCCTGCTCGGGAGACAGACCCGAAATCGGCACCTGCGTCAGGCCATATTCTTTGGCCAGGTAAGCAAATGCGGCATGCTGGGTGACCAACTCCTTATTCTTGACGTTAGTAAGGCCGTTTCTGTATGCCGTATCCAGTTCCTTGAGCTTGGCAATATAAGCATTCGCATTGGCTTCATAATCAGCCTTGTTGGCAGGATCCGCCTTGATCAGCGCCGCTTCGATGGCCTCAACTTCCTTTTGGGCGAGCACTGGGCTCAGCCATACATGGGGGTCCAGCGCGTAGTCATGAGAATGGCCATTGCCTTCCGCATGCCCGTGTTCCGCTGTTTCAGCGGCATGATCGTGGTCTTCACCCTCATGCTCATCTTCTGTTCCTTCAGCAAGCTCAATACCGCTGGACGCTTCCACTACAATACGTTTTTCGTTATTCGTGCTGGTCAGCGCATCTTCCACCCAGGTTTCCACGATGCCGTTGTATACAAATACGTCCGCATCCTGAATCTGCGCCATATCCTTGGCGCTCGGCTCCCAATCATGAGGCTCCGTACCGGTGGGCACCAATGCCGTTACATTCGCATGATCCCCGGCCACTTGTCTGCTGAACTCATACATCGGATAAAATGTCGTGACAATATTCAGCTTGCCTCCGTCCGCTCCTGTCCCCGCCCCGTTGCCGGAGCCGGAGGTCGTGCTGCCCGCATCCGATCCGCAGCCTGCCAATACCAGTGCTAGACCCGCACTGACCAGCCATGATTTTGCAAACAACCTGTTCAAAGCTCTCTCCCCCATCTATATCGTTCTACCTCGGCAGAGCAGCCCCATTACTGCTCAGGCACATCTTTGGTGAAATTCGTAACATGTTCATGAATACTGGCCTGGTCATCAGGATTGGCGGCCGATCTGAGCTTCGCCAGCTTCAGCACCAGCCGCTTGATGCCTGTTCCCAAAATCAGCAGCAGCAGCAGGGCGAAGGCAATCGTGCCCCCAGGCGGTGTGCTGAATTCATAGGATGCGGTCAAGCCTGTGAAGACACCGATCAGGCCGATGCCCATCGCCAGGAAGATCGCTGTCGTGAAGCTGGGAGCTATCCGTATAGCCAATGCCGCCGGCAGCACGATCAACGAGGATACAAGCAGCACGCCAACAATTGGCATGGCGGCCGCGACGATCATTCCGGTCAGAATGCTGAAGCCAAACGAAATCCAGTTGACCGGCAGCCCGTTCGTTTTGGCCGTTTCTTCATCAAATGTAATCTGATACAGCGGCCGTCTGAAGAGAATGAAGAATACCGCGGCCACAGCGGCTACAAAAAACATCAATTTAAGCTCCGTTGTGTTAACAGCCACAACCGATCCGAACAAATAGGATGTAAAACTTTTGTTGACGCTCTGGTTAAGGCTCATCAGAATAACAGCCGTGGAAAGCCCGCCTACCATAATAATGGCGACGGAGATTTCGCTGTAGGTTTTATAGGAGCGTCTCACGTATTCCACGATGACCGCCCCCAGAACCGCAACCGCAAAACCGCTCAAGGTCGGATTCAGCTTCAGGTAAGCTCCGGCCGCCACACCAGCCAGGGATACGTGGGACAGCATATCCGCCATCAGCGCCTGCCTGCGCAGCATCAGGTAGACGCCAAGCACCGACGCCAGCAGCGCGATTATCCCACCGGCATAAAATGCCCGCTGCATGAAGTCGTAGTGCAGCATTTCCATCCGCCCTCCTCCTTTCTTTGCAGCTCAATGATGCGGTCCAGATAACCCTGTACCTCCGAAAGTCCGTGGGTCACCATAACGACGGTTCTCCCATGCACCTTCACCTGATGATGCATCAATTCATAAAAGCCCTGGCGGCTTTGCTGGTCCATCCCTGTTGTCGGCTCATCCAGAATCAGCAGATCCGGCTCCTGGGCGAGCGCACGCGCAATACAGATGCGCTGCTTCTGCCCTCCGGACAGCTCACCGATTCTGCGGTGTCTCAAGCCCCACATGCCAACCTGCCGCAAGGCCTTCTCTGTCTGTCTTTGATCCTCTTCCGTCATTCTCCGCAGCCAGGAGCCCTTTGTATACCGGCCCGAACGGACAAATTCAAGCACCGTGCTGGGAAAGCCTCCGTTAAAGGCCGCGATCTGCTGTGACACATATCCAATGACAAGCTTCTTGCCCTCCGCGTTGACCGGAGAACGGAATACCTTGCCCTTCCAGGGCTGCAGCAATCCGAGAAGCAGCTTCAGCAGCGTCGATTTGGACGCTCCGTTCGGTCCGGTGATGGCCACAAACTCGCCGGAATATATTTCAATACTTGCATCTTCAAGTCCGGGAACATCGTTATATCCAAACACGACATTCTGCAACGATGCCAAAAGCATGCTAATTCGCTTCCTTTCCAATCTTCCATTCTACATGTATAAAACCGGAGCCACTACTGTAAATATTACGATCTATATGCAAAAAAAATTATGGCTATCCGGTTAAATGTAATTTTTACGTACGAATCAGTTTATCACCTGTTTACATGCTGCGTCAACCTATTTATAAATCCCGACAAAAAAAGAAGCCGGGCAGGACAGCTTCTTTACGACTTGGCAGTTTGACTCTGGCATTCTTCACAGACACCGTACACCTCAAACCTGTGGTTCATAATCTTGAAGGAACCCGGCAGGTGAAGCGACTGCTCCATAGGACAGTAATCAAAGGTAAGTGTCTTTTCACAGTTTACACAAATCAGGTGGTGGTGGTGGTGCTCTGTGCAGCTCGCACGGAACTTCAAACCGCCATCCATAAAATAAAACTGCTCCAAAGCACCCATTTCGCTCAATAAACGCAAATTGCGGTATACGGTATCAAAGCTTACGTTTGGATACTTGACAGTCATTTGATCATAGACATCCTTGGGGGACAAATAACCGTCAGCCATTGCAAAAATTTCGGCAAGCTTCTTCCGCTGCTCCGTGATGCGCCAGCCGTGCCGTGTCATTATATCAATCATATCCTGAACCATGGCTTCATGGCTTTGATTATGCTCGTGATTGTGCTCTGTCATGGTATATCGTCCCTTCCCTCATGCAGAAGCTGTAAGTTGCCAGCTCCAGCGGCTTATGACGATATTTATTTTATCAGTAATTATTACTTATTGCCATCCTTTCAGCTTCATTCCCCCCGGAACATCCCCTGCTAGGCTCCAAATGCTTCACGCGGCAGCCATGGCAAGGGATTGTCAAAGGACGCCCAATTCATGGCCATCTCCTCTTCATTTAACAGGCAGGCATCCAGGTTTTCTTCGATCGCTTCGCGGTCCATACCGATCCCGATCATCACAAATTCATTCAATCTGTCTCCCCACTTCTCATCCCATGCCTGCCCTGCCTCGGGATGGCTGCGCAAGATCTCTTCACGCTCTTCCCGCGGAAAAGCCGCGAGCCACGCTCCGGCAGGCCCGAATTGAATGGACGGCCCGGCCTGGCTGAAGCTTGCCGCCCAGTCCTGCTCGACCGCAATCCACATCTGCCCTTTGGCGCGCACGACTTCTGCCGGCAATTCACCGAGATAATCAGCCAGGCGTTCCGGATGAAAAGGCCTTCTCCGGCGGTACACAAACGAGCTGATGCCATATTCATCGGTTTCAGGAGTATGACTTTCCTTGTTGAGCTCCTGAATCCAACCCGCTGACATGCTGGCCCGTTCAAAGTCGAACAGTCCGGTATTCAGAATTTCGGAGGGCTCAACTTGCCCATTGACGGTGCGAATGATTTTGGCGGATGGCTGCAGCTTGCGGATGATTCCTTCCAGCTTGTTCAGTTCTTCCTCTTCCACCAGATCGCATTTGTTAAGGAGCAGCACGTCACAGGTCTCAATCTGGTCCAGCAGCAAATCAACGACATCCCTTGTATCTTCCGCACCGGCTGACTCACCCCGCTGCAAAAGACTTTCCCCGGATGCAAAATCATGCCAGAACCGGTATGCATCCACTACTGTGACCATACAATCCAGCGTGACCACCTCCGGCAGGTTGATACTTAAGCTTTCATCAGCATATGTAAAAGTTTGGGCAACGGGTACCGGTTCAGATATCCCGGTTGATTCAATCAGGATATAATCGAATTTCCCTTCCTGCACAAGCTTGTTTACTTCCAGCAGCAAATCCTCGCGAAGTGTGCAGCAAATGCAACCGTTGGAGAGCTCCACCAGCTTTTCCTCGGTACGGGATAAATTTGTTTCCCCATTGACCAGCCGGGCGTCGATGTTCAGCTCGCTCATATCGTTTACGATGACCGCAACCTTCATGCCTTCCCGGTTGTTCAGCACATGATTCAATACCGTCGTTTTTCCCGAGCCCAAATAACCACTTAGGACGGTGACAGGCACCTTTTTGTAATTCATAAACACTTCTCCTTCAATTTTAATTGTAATTATTACGATTAATATAAACACCTTTGCCCTACTTGTCAACCATTAATCAATCTTCGCTGTACATATCTGTTAAACGAGAAATACGTCCATTTGCTTGCATCTGGGGCAACATACAAGCACCGGGTGGACATAATCCATAGAATATACCGTTACTTGATAAACAGCCAAGGCAGTTTCAATAACGGAGGTGACTCACATGTCAAAAGCGGCAGTCCGCAAAAACGACGTTCGCAAGCTCGTCGGCAAGCAAGTCTATGCCCTGAGAAAAGACGGAACGATTGTGGAAGGCAAGCTTGTACGAATCAGCGGCAATAAGCTCTATGTAACCAATAAGGATAAAAAAGTGAAAACCTCAGCCATCATACCACTTGTGCTTTTCGATCTTCTTGCCATTGGCACCGCGCCTTTTGCCTTTGGCGGCGGATACGGACCTTATGGTTATGGCGGCGGGTACGGACCTTATGGTTATGGCGGCGGGTACGGTGGTGGCTATCCAGGGTACTACTAGTAAATAGGACAGTATAGATAAGAAGGAGGTGAATTCCATGAGCTGTGTGGGTAGACCCGGACTCTTCACTTCCACGGGAGCCATTCTCGTTCTTTTTATTTTGCTGGTCATTATCACTCGCTCGGTATGGTTCTAATCCTCATCGCGCGCAACCCCAAGAAGGTCCCCTCAATCGGGGGCTTTCTTGGGGTATTGGACCTGGTTTCGCCGTATTATTCTTCATAACCTTCAAGCAAGGGGCCGCCATACGGCTCAAGCCATTGCAGACTGAGATCAATGAGCTGTTCCATAGAATCATTCCGGTATAACTCCGCAAGGGCTTCCTCAAGGGCTGCCGCCTTATCCGGGGCAAACCCTCTCAGATTGCGTATTAAGTGCTTTCCTTCCCCGGTCCATTGATTGTTCGCTCTGAGCATCAGCTTGCACAATGCTTCGTTCAGCCTGCTCACCACAAACCAGGTTTCACAGCGCTGCGTGCTGCCTTTCAAGTCCTGAATATGCTCCGTAATTTCATACCTGGCCTGATCGAGTTCATAACCCCCCCAGGGCATTGGCCCGTAACCCAGGTCGGCACGCGCTTCCTCCAGGATATCAAGCCCGTCGTCATCGGCCCGGATGACCTCCCCTTCCACAATGATCCGCTGCAGTGTCGGATTTCCTTCATGGATTCCCACGTCAAAAAGCTCACGGTAGGACGAGGAATTGAGCATAAACAGCTCAGTAACCCATCCGGAGGCCATCACGGTTCTCCGAAAGGGCAGCTCCTGGGTATCGTCGTAGATGACAATGTCCAGATCCGAGTAGATCGTGGCCTGATCCCCGGCCACACTTCCTCCCAGCACAGCAAGCGAGCAGCCGGGGAAATCCTGTTGAACGAGACACTCGGCCGCCTCGAGCGCATCTTTTCGCATAAACATCACCTCTCTTCGTAATAAAGCTTATCAACGATCCATAAGCCCTTTTATCGCTCAGTATATTCATCAGTATTTATTCGTTGCATGACCATACAAGGTACAAAAAAGCCCCCGGAACACCGGAAGCTTCTGTAAATAGACATGAAATTGAACCATGACATCATGCTTAGAGGAAGAATGTACGAGTGATGATGACAAGCAGGATAAACAGCACAAGGATTACACCAGTGGAAGTGAAATGATGATGGAATGCTCCCTTCGCAAAGCTCATTTTATCACCTCCTTTGCAGGATGTAAGCTGAAATACTTTCTCTACATGGTGTTCAAGGTGTGTTCTCTGTTTCTCAGAATACTATATGCCCCAAATACCCTTAATGCATGGACGAATACCCGGTTCCTGTAAAATTCGTGTTCTGCAGCGCCCAAATGTCAAAAGATAAGCAGAACAAGTATCAGCAGCAAAAATAAGATCAGTATGATCAAGGGCTGCCGAAAAAGCGTCCACTGTGGTTCCAGGCGCCAATTCTCTTGATCCAACATACATCCCTCCCGCCCAGTTTGGTTTGCCCCTAGCCAAAAACAGTATATTCCCCAAGACAGGAAAAAGCGCTCATTTGGCGAGGACTAATGGAGGGTGCAATATCAAATCAAATCAGATAAAGAAAGTACGTGAAATAATTACGAGCAGGGTGAAAAAAGAGGCGCTGGAAAGTGGATGAATGCCCGTAGGACATACGTTTTTTTTCGCTGTCAAGGCAATTATTCTGTTCTGAGGAGGACAAGCATACAATGTTTCCAAGATCACATTCCAAAGGAGACGGAAGATGCCGAAAACAATGCTCCTCAAACTGCTGCCCTTGTTCCTTTCCTCTGCCTTTGCTATTCCTGTCATCATTATCCTCAGCCCGCATTGGCTGTCCATGTTTAAATCCAGTTCGCTCCAGCATATCAAAACGATTTTCATGGGCCTTTTTCTGGAGGCGCTGCCCTTTATGCTGGCTGGTGTATTGTTGTCCTCGCTGGTGCTGTTGTTTGTGTCCGAAGAATGGGTGCGCCGCGTGATCCCCTCCAATCCGTTGGCTGGCGTTCTGTTTGCAGTCCTGCTCGGCATTCTGCTTCCCATTTGTGAATGCGGGCTTATACCAGTTGTACGACGCCTGATGCTGAAGGGGATGCCTGCGTATATTGCCGTCGCCTTTATTCTTAGCGGACCGATTATTAATCCTATTGTCTTTGCCGCCACTATGGCGGCTTTTCCGGGTCATCCCGGTATTGTCGCAGCCCGGTTCGGACTTGCCTTCATAGTAGCGGTGATAACAGGGCTCTTTGTATATGTTTTTGTCAAAAATGACCCGCTTAAGCGCTCCTTGCTGCACTTTTCAACTCGGGCGCCTGACGAATGCAATCATCATCATAAGCGAACCTGGAAAAGCTTTTTTGTCCACTCCGGGGATGAACTGATCGATATGGGAAAATATCTGATTATCGGCTGTTTGCTGACAGCGGCCATCCAAACCTTCATCAGCCGTGACGATCTGCTGGCCATGGGCAGCGGACCGGTGCTTTCTTATGCTTTTATGATGGGCTTTGCCTATGTGCTTTCCCTCTGTTCGACTTCCGACGCCTTTGTCGCTTCGGCGTTTGTCCATTCCTTTACGGCCGGACCGCTCGTGTCCTTTCTGGTGCTCGGCCCCATGCTCGACTTCAAAGGCACACTAATGCTGTTGAGCACGTTCCGTTTGCGCTTTGTCATCGGGATTGGAGGGCTTATCATCCTGCTTGTTTTTACGGGCTCCGTCGCCGTGAACTGGATTGTTCAGTAATAAGTACCTATGGAATCAGCCAAATGGATTTCAGAAAATGGAGGCGAACAAACGATGAACTCTTCCATCTCCGTTCGATTGCACTATTTGCTGCGGGCGCTGCTGATTGCCGGCCTGGCCGTCTACATCATGCATCTGAGCCTGACGGATGCGCTCCATTATTATCTTGCACCACGTATGCAGATTCTGCTGCTGTGCTGTCCCGTGCCATTACTGTTTATAGCCCTCGGGATGGGAATCCATGGGGCAGGCGGCCGCACCGAAGAGCTGTGCGACTGTGAGCATCCCCTTCCGGATACTTTTTACAAAAAGATCTTTGTTTACGGACTCTTTGTCCTGCCTCTTCTGCTCGGCGGCTTACTGCCGGATAGAGCGCTGGGAAGCGAAATGGCCACGAAGAAGGGCATGTCCTACTCACTCCCAGTCCAGGATCTCCGCCGCAAAGAAGAGGTTGGCTCCGGGGGGCTGCGGCAAGAAACAAAAGCGGAGAACGAAAAAGAAGCGGCCTTAAAGTCGCTTGACGAAAGGTTTAAGGCGCCGGATGAATACAATGAGGAGTTCGCCGAGCTCGCCAAGCGTTTATATTTGGAGCCGAAAATTATCGTTCAGGATAAAATTTTTTCAGAAACGATCGGAGCTATTGATCTATATAAGCATGAGTTTGAGGGGAAACCCATCTCCATTACAGGGTTTGTGTACAAGAATCAGGAAATGGGGAACGGGCGGCTCTTTGCCATCGGGCGATTCCTCGTGATGTGCTGCCCTGCGGATGCCACCCCGTTCGGGATGATGGTTGAGGCGGAGCATGCACCAAACCTGGCCAAGGACTCCTGGATCAAGGTGGAAGGAATACTGCATGTGTCGGCGGATGAAGATGTGGAGAGGCTGGAAATCCAGGCCGCCAAAATCACGCCTATAGCAGAACCCGCAACGCCTTATATTTACACACAAGCGGATGCTCTGACCATATATGACCAGTTGTAAACCTCCTTCCTCATTCTCCTATAGACTGCAATCAATTGCTGGTGCAGGCTTTTGCCGCCATCCCGCAGCATGCTGCGATATGATCCGCAACAGCTCGCTTAAAGCTGGAGACTGCCACTTTTTTGTGTGATATACAACCTGAGTAGAGACACGCTGCAGGCTGTCATCCCAGTTCAGCCTCAGCAGCTTGCCCTCCTTCAGCTCATTCTGTACGGTAACGAGCGGCAGTAGCGACAGGCCAAGCCCTGTCATAACACACTGCTTGATGGCCTCGATGTTCCAGAATTCAAGACTTGGATCCGGGAAAATTCCGCAGCTGTTCAGATGCTGCTCAAAGAGGGCCCTGTAAGTGCAGCCGGCTTCGGTATGCAGAATCGTTTCCTGTCTGAGATGCGCGGGCTCCACATGTTCCAGCCCTGCGAGCGGGTGACCTGGCGGAGCGATCAGCGCCATCTCCTCTTCGACCAGCAGCTCGGTATGAAGCTCCTTATCCTCTGCTTCCGGCTGCAGCAAAAAGGCCAGATCAAGCTGGCCCGACCGGAGCTGGTCTTTAAGTTCCCAGCATAAGCCAGGCTTCAGTGTGATTTTTACATTAGGATAACGCTCACGGTATTCCCGCAGCACGGCAGGCAGACGGTACGCGGCCAGTGATTCCGGCGCACCGATCATCAGCGTGCCGCCCATTTCTGTAACCGAATGGACAGCGTCTTTGGCCAATGCATGCATTTTGGCAATTTCCTGGGCATAGGGCAGAAGCTTTCTGCCTGCATCTGTCAGCACAATTTTCTTGCCTATTCTGTCAAACAGCGGTGTGCCAAGCTCCGCTTCAAGCGCCTGAATCTGCGCCGTTATGCTGGACTGGGCATAATCGAGCCGCTGGGCGGCACGCGTAAACCCCCCCTCCTCCACGACGACAAGGAATGTAAATAAATTGCGGGATTCCATAGCTCCTCCTCTTCCATCGATAATACCGATGCAAATGATTTAATAATTCCGTTTTTCCGATGATGCTATTATCTGTTAAGCTGGATTCAAATTCAAGGAAAGAGGAAAGACCTAATGGAATCTAACACATCTCAACAACAGCTGAAAAAAACTATCGGAACACCTCAAGCCGTGGCGCTGTATATCGGAGCGGTCATTGGCTCAGGCGTGCTGATCGTACCCGGGCTCGCCGCGGAAATGGCTGGTCCTGCCTCGCTGCTGGCCTGGGGTTTTATGACCCTGCTCATTTTGCCGATGGCCCTTTCCATGGGACTGCTCTCGGCCAAATATCCCAATGCCGGCGGTGTATCCCACTTCGTCACCCTTGCTTTCGGCCCTCGTGCCGGGGCCGTTGTCGGATGGTTCTTTCTGATGTCCGTACCGATCGGAGCCCCTGTCGCCGCTCTTACCGGTGCCGGTTATTTGACGGCCGCACTGGGCTGGGGCGAGCATGCACGCATCATTATCGCGTCCCTGATCCTGGCCTGCGGTTTGCTGGTCAACTGGTTCGGGATGAAGCTTGCCGGCAGTATTCAAATTGCCGTCGTCATCGCCATAGCAGCCGTGCTTTTATTCGCGTTCGCCGTCTCTGTACCGCAAATGGGGAAAGCGCATTTTGCCCCCTTCCTGCCGCACGGCTGGCTCAGCATCGGACAGGCGGCAGCCATTTTGTTCTGGTGTTTTATCGGCTGGGAAGCCGTGTCTCATATGTCAGAGGAATTTAAAAATCCGCAGCGGGCTGCCGTAAGAGGGGTAATGATCGCTGCCGCCATCGTCGGCATTCTTTACTTCCTGTCCGCGCTGGCTGTCGTCGGTACGGGAAGCTATCTTGCGGGCGCCGACACGGCGCTGGTTCATCTGATCAGCGCTCCCCTTGGACATCTGGGAGCCTTGATCGTTGGGGTTGTGGGCATTTTTATCTGTACAGCCACCATTATCGCTTATGCCGGCGCCGCTTCACGCGTGGCATACGCTTTGGCGCGCGAAGGGCATGCCCCGGAGTGGATGAACCGGGTGTCCGGCACTTACCATTCCCCTGTGGGCGGGCTGCTCTTTCTGGGCGCTTCATTTGTCTTAATCATGACGATGTACGGAACCCGGCTGGTTTCGCTGACGACATTGATACAGCTGCCGAATGCCGCCTTTATTCTGACTTACCTGTGCGGCTGCGCCTCGGGGATCCGACTGCTGAAGGAAGACAGGCGCGCGCTTACTGTAAGCTGGATTTCCTTCGTATGCACGGCCGCGGTCTTTCCGTTTACGGGCTGGGCGATGCTCTATCCCTGCGCCATTCTCATCGTGTGCTGGGCTGCAGGTCTGCTGAAACAGCAAAAAAGCGGGCGCATTCGCGCACCGCTATCCGATCAGCCTCCAGCCAGCAAAAAAGCTTAAGCTGAGTGATCATTCTTTTACACAAGCACTTTGCGGACACTCAGACATTTTCACATGGCTTACCGGCTTTTACTGGTTGCTCGATAATCTCAAGCAAATTCAGCATCACCCTTACCTGCCGTTTTAATCGGCATTAGGGTGATGCTGAAATGTTTCCAGATCAATTCTGCGGTTGCCCAGCAGTTCAACTCCTTCAGATTGCAGGAACAGGCATTGCAGCTCGGCCGATTCGTCATCCTGGACCGCAATTTCGCCCTTGGCATTGACCACACGATGCCATGGCAATTTATATTTCCGGCTCATGGAATGAAGAATCCGGACGACCTGCCTTGCGGCACGGCTGCTTCCCGCTTCTCTGGCGATCTGTCCGTAAGTCATTACTTTTCCTTCCGGAATCTGTTGAATCACTTCAATGACCCGGGCTGTAAATGGTGTCAAACCTGAAATCCTCCCGTCCAAAATAAGCTAAGTAATAGCGGATATGTATATCCTAAAGAGAATTCGGCAGGAGATCAAGCCAATCGCACTGCAAGACAATTCCTAACGGACCACAGCGCCGTTATTTTGCGAAATCAACAGCTTTCAGTGTTGTAACGGACACCACAAACCTTATTGGGCATTGATGTACACGTATCCTGCCTCTTTCAAGCAAATAGCAGCTCTCCCGTCCGTTAAAAATGAAAACGGCGGCTTTCCAGGCAAATAAGGTCATCCAGGTCCGTTAGCTTCATACGGTCTGATCTGCCGTCACCAACGTTCACGTTATTTCGGGATCAATCCACTACTAGATTAAGGCTATGATATCCTCTTCTATTTTTCCCGGAGCAGTGGTCGGGGCATATCGCTTTACTACTTGCCCATGCCGATCAACAAGGAATTTCGTGAAATTCCATTTGATTCTGCTGGAGAGAACTCCTTTTTTCTGCTCTTTTAAAAATGTAAAAAGCGGATCTGCCTGCTCTCCATTCACATCAATTTTCGCAAAAACAGGAAACTTCACTCCATAATTCAGCTGGCAAAATTGAGTGGTTTCTTCTATATTGCTGAATTCCTGATTATTGAATTGATCACAGGGGAAGCCTAGAATCTCCAGCCCTTTAGCTTGATATTTTGCATACAGCTCCTGCAATTCTTTGAATTGTGGCGTAAAACCGCATTTGCTGGCCGTATTCACAATGATTAAAATTTTGCCCTCGTAATCTTTTAACGATCTTTTTTCACCGCTCGGCAATTTTACTTCAAAATCATATACGGTTTTCATTATAAAATCCTCCCAGATAACCCGGAATGGGGATTTGTATGATCCCCTTCTACCTTATTGTAAGGCTTTGGAATTGACCTATTCAACTATAACTCTTACCAGGTTAAGATTCATGACTTGTGTATATACATTACCTTTTGAGCATAATAACAGGGACACTTGAACAATGGAGGATTTTGCATGCTCGATAATCTGGAAAGCGACTATGACTGTGCCAACGCCGGTGAGGATTTGCAGCAATTGAAGCAGCAGCTTGCTTCGCTCCGTGCACAGGGTGCTGACGACAAGGAGACACGTGAAACCATGAACCGGCTCGAAAATCAGATTTCGTTCATCATGAACAAATGTGATATCAGCCATTAGCTGTGTATTACTTGAAATTAGAAATCCCTCTATAAACAAATGCGGCTGCCATGCTGGCAGCCTTTTACATGATTTGCTTTGAAAATGACCCAGATATTGTACGCTTTCGGGTAACAAGCATCTTAACATGGTTCTCTCAGAAATTCGTAAGAAGGATGATTCAGTCCGATTGGTGCATAATACTCATCATGTGTATAGCGAAAACCCAGCTTAGTCAGTAGCAGACCTGATACGGCATTACGCGGGTTATGACCTGCAAACAGCTTGCTTGCCTCACTCCGTCCTTTCGATCATAGATTAAGTCCAGCTTTGAGTATAATGCATTCCCTGCAGCATAAATGAGCAGACAATGAATTGTGACGGATATTCAATGCAGGCGGCACGCACTTACTCCCTGCCCGGTTGATTATATAACGTCGCCCAGATAACCGAATTGCTCACGACCACTTTTAATGATGTTTACAACTGTTCTCGGGTAAATCGGGATGGCGTCCAGTTCATCGAATCCGACCCATTCCACCCCAATCTGCTCGGAGTCCGGACTGAAGGCATCAAGGACTGCCTCAGACCCCGCAACCAACGTGCAGCGAAAATAAAATTCCACCTGATGCATATCCATATGCCAAGCCTCGGACGCATGATTTTCCCCAATATATTCACGTACGTACACTAGCTGGCCTACTTCGATTTCTTCTCCGATTTCCTCCAGACATTCTCTTTTGATCGTATCGCTTATCTGCTCACCGTACTCCTGTCCCCCGCCGGGAAAAGAATAATAAATCCCTTCTTCCTCATTCCGGTTCTTGATCAGCAGCACCTTGTCTTGTTCAATAATAATGGCTTTGGCCGCATTTCGAATGGGTTTCATGATTTCTCCTTTCGATTAAACGGTTATTCTCATATGTATTCCGGCGATCGTCGAGCCTTGGTGTGTCGTTCGATTGCTAATCTCGTATGGCTTAAAACCCATTCGAGTATAAAACAATAGAGCTCTGGTATTTATGTTATGACAGATGAGATGCAGCTCCTGAACCTTCAACTCTTCTCCGGCCTGCCCCATCATATGCTTGATCAAAAATTCTGCCGCACCCTTCCCCCTGTATTCAGGAGAAATAATAAAGTTGCCCAGCCAGCATTTATCTTTTTCTACATTATAGAAGTTGGCATACCCGGAGACGTGCCTAGCGCAAGTCAGTACAGTTGGGCACCTTCTCTCTTTGGCTATTTCCTCCAGCTGGCCGGCCGTAAGCGGGAAGCGCAGCTTAGGAGAAATAAAGAACAGCTCCTGTTCGCTGCGCGGAAAGGTGCTGATCATTTCAAAATCTTGAGCTGTTACCTGACGGCATGAAAACATGCTGCGTTGATCTTCGCTAACACTTGTCATCATTTCTCCCCTCCTCAACTTCCCTGTTTACTGTCGGGAGTGTCAGTGCTATTTATAAAATCAATATGTTTAAATCCCCATCCACACATATCGGTCAAGACAGAACTCAACGTTTTCCCATGTTCGGATAGAGAGTATTCGACCTTCGGAGGGATGGTTTGGTACACCTTGCGAACGATAAGTCCGTCCCGCTCCAGCTCCCGCAGCTGATTAGTAAGCATGCCTTGCGTCACATTGGGAAGCAGACGTTTTAACTCACCGAACCGTCTGGTTCCTTCGTGCAGCAAAATAAACAAGATGAGCGGTTTCCATTTTCCCCCTATGACCTGCAAGGTGGTTAATATCCCGTCTTTTTTATACAACGGATCGATATTGGCTTCCATATTCTCACCCCCTGATTTTGACCCGATCAAGTGTTTACCTCTACTTTACCAAAGCATTCTGATTTTAAACAGTACTACTTATTTTCGTACATAGTACGGTTCAACGTACCACCTTTATCCTTGGCGGTATTGATCGTACTGTTTTCGAGACTAAGTACGAAAAAAAAGCGTACTTTTCAAAAATATCTTTCGATTTAATAATTGGAGGTGCAAATAAGCTGCTTTAAAAAACAGGAGGGAAACAAAATGAAAACTATGGTAATCGTTGCACATCCGAACCTGGAGGCATCCCGTGTCAATCGGGCTTTTATGCAAGAGATTCATAATCATTCAAACATCGAGGTAAGAGACCTTTACAGCATATATCCCAATTGGAATATTGACGTGGAGAAAGAGCAGCAATTGCTCTTGTCATATGACCGGATAGTTTTTCAATTTCCTTTTTATTGGTATAGCTGCCCCCCGTTATTAAAAAAATGGTTCGACGATGTATTTACGCACGGATGGGCTTTTGGACCTGAAGGAAATCATTTGAAAGGTAAAGAATTTATGCTTGCAACGACGACGGGAAGCAGGGAACAAAGCTACCAAGCGGGCGGGTACAATTGGTTTACGATCAGCGAATTTCTCAGACCGATCCAAAGTACCATTACCAGATGCAACGGTACCTATCTTCCGGCCTTTGTTACCTATAACACTACTCATGGCACCACTGCCTATTTCGCTCAAGAGGCCAAGAGATATGCAGAATATATCCAAACTATTTCGAGCTTGCTCGTGCGTTGATGCAACTTCTTCTCACAAGGGAAACAGCGGCAGCCAGGAAAAATCCTAAGCTGTCGCTGTGTTCTGAAAGCACCAAAACTAAAATTGCTTCATCCAAAAGTTATTTGCGAAGATTCCCCCATGCCGAATATCCCTTTGCCAAGATGTAAGCAACCACAACAATAATAGCAAGGATACCATCTGTAACAGCAACAGATTGAGTATCAGGAGTGAGTTCCGTAACCATTAAAGGGATCGTAATGGATACAGCTGCTTTATGAAAAATAACGAGCTCCCAAATTCCGGCATAACGACGAGGGTAAATAGCTAACAACACGAAGAGTCCTGTAAATACAAGGAAGCCATAAAGACGCCAGATCTCAATTACTAATGTACTAGAGTCCGCATCTGTGGCATTCCCAATGTTTAAAAAGAATGAAACAAATGCTCCAACGGCACAAAGTGACAATAATATCCTGGCTATCAGGTCGTTCCAACGAAATGTATTTTTCATTTTCTTCTCCTTGTCACCTTCCTTTTTATTTAGGCTCTGGTATGTTATTTTATAGACAATTGAACGTATTGACATTTTATATCATTATTGTTTAGGGAGTGTGAAAATGACAAACAGAAAGGTGAAGAAATCGACGGCAGACCTGCATGCAGAATTCTTAAATCAATTAAGCAATTATGATGAAAGACAGCAAGCCCTTATCCTGGAACAAATCACAACAGCTTTAAAACAGGGTTCCGTAAAAAGAGGTTTTGAACCATTAAGAAAAATCCTCAGCCTTCCTGACTGGCGCTTTGTGCTCGTTGCCGGCGTAACCCTGCCAATGATCATGTTTGCCTTGTTCATATGGATGTCGTTATGGGTTGAGAAATAGGATTTCGTTACTTTTTAATATCCGGATTTGCAGCCATGATCGTCTTCGCCACTTCCCATAAGCTGGGTAAAAAACGAATCGTCTCTTCCCCCCTACGGTTAAAATCATCCCTTGAAGTCATTCCAAGATCAGACAGCATGGCCTCAAACGTCAGAGCAAATGTTTGCTGCAGACCGGGCGGCGCATCAGCCGCCATAATTTTATGACAGCGCGCAAAGGTGGCGGCCATCCAGAAGACCGCTTCACGGTGGTATCCAGTGCGGATCAACTCGCGGCTGCCGTCAATAACGACCGGGCGGGCATAGGCAGTGATATCTGAGCTGAAGAAAAACGGAGTTTTGGCGACACCAGCAGCCGCATCAAATGTCTTTTCCAGCTCAATGAGGTGAGCTTCAACTTGCTGAGGGGACATGCCAGTACAACCGAGTTGATCGAGAAAGCACGGATAATGCTGCTCCAGACCATACCGGACAAGCACATTTCGGGCAGCAGAATAACGAAGACGTACGGTCGGATTGCACAGTGCCGCGACCAGAATCACATGGGTGGTCACTCCGGTCGGAAACAGCCAGGAGGTTGCCAGATCGTGCAATGGCGCATTTGTGTCGATAGCTCCCAGACCACCTTCAATTTTCTTCATGACATTCTCGCAGCGCTTGCGCACCCAATACATTTCGTTGAATTCAAGTGCAACCTGGGATTGCAGCGTGCGCAGCCTCCCGCTTGGATCGTCAATAATCGTATCCAAGCGAAAGCTCCCTGCCAGATGATAGGAAGACAACACCTCTTCCACTACGGCAATCTGATGCATTGACAGATAAGTGACTTCAAGAAGCACACCGCAGTGCACCAGTTTGCCGGGCTTTAGCGGGGGTTCGGTCAAAGCGGTAACCACCACGATGTCAATATCGGAAAAGGCCGGCAGCTCCAGCTCATCAGATAACCCCACTGTAGATCCGCTGTAATAAGCCCCCATATAACCTTCCGCAGAGCGGGCATGCCGGATAACCCAGTCCACGGCGGCACGTCTTGCCTCTCCTATTTTCATAAACAGTGCACCTCACTTAAGCATAGATGCCATATTTTACTCCCAAACTTTGTCAAGCTGATCTGAATAAAAAAGAATGGCCCTTTTATAATTCTGTATTTCGCTGTCACTGGAGCTTTCCGCTATGCACTGCAGCAGAATTTCCATCGCTTGTGGATGCTGCTGCAGGTTATATAAAGTCATCGCGTAAAAAACCTTCATCGCCCGGTTGTCCGGAAATAGCTCCATTCCTTTGCGGAACGTACGCTGTGAGCTTTCATATTCCCCCAATGTGCGGTACGTGCTGCCCATGCCCAGCAGCGCTCCCTCCAGATCCTCACCCGCAAGTCCCAGCGACACAGCCTTTTCATACAAAGGTATGGCCTCCCTTTCCCGTCCCAGTACATCAAAGCTCCAGGCGCACTGATAATTTACCAGCGCATCCTGCGGGTACAGCTCCACCAGTTCTATCAACATTTGGTTTGATACTTCAAGCTGGCCCTCGCTTCTGAGCTGCAGGGCCTTTTCCAGCTGTTCTTTCATCCTTTCACCTCTTCTCGTTTGTCAGTATTATCCACCAAATCTTCGAATCCCGCCACCTTTCAGTGGTTGTTTAGGTGGATTTTATAATAAGCCTTCCGGTAATCCGTAGGTGTCATCTGCACGTATTTTTTGAACAGGCGCATAAAATATTTTTCATCCTCAATTCCCACCGTAGCGGACACCAGCTTGACACTGGCAGAGCTGCGGGACAGGATGTCCTTGGCTTTGGCGATTTTCAGCAGATGAATGTATTCCTGCAGGTTATACCCGGTCTTTTTCTTGAAAAAACGCGACAAATAGTCACGGTTGTAATTGAACCTGCGAGCCACATCGGCTGCCGAAATGTCCTGCGCGGCATGGATGCGCACCCATTCTATAATTTCCGCAATATTGCGGTCCCCTTTATTTTGCTGGGAGCTGCGGTACACGTCCGTAATCGTCTGCTCGGTCAGCTCAATCAGCAGGGAAGTCGTCAAATAGTGGGCGCTTTGCAGCGAATAGTAATTGGAATGCACGACATGCTGGAGCTGCTGAAACAGGATGTTAATCCGCTCCACCGCCTGGGGCGTGAACATCAGGGGGAGATAAATATCCGTACAATTACGATCCGCATCCGGCTCGTTCAAAATCTGCCATACACGGGCCATCTCCTGCTCATCCAGCCACTCTGCCTGTGCTGACGGGATAAAGTGCAGCCAGTAAAATGAAACGCCCTCATCGCACGGTTTATGACCATAGTGAACAAGTCCGGGCTGCAGCAGCAGCACCTGTCCAGGCTCCAGCTCGAATTCTAACTCATCTTGCGTGATATACAGCGTTTTGTGTACCCCGATCAGCACTTCATAAGAATCGATACTCCGCTTGCTGTGGGTCCAGGGCACACTGGAAATAAAATGTCCGCATGATATGAATTCGACCGGATTTCTGATATCTGTCTTTAGAAACTTCATAACCTCAGCTCCTCAAGCCTTTGATCCGCATCCGTCATTCCATTGGTCAGCAAAATCCACCTTTTCTGTCATAACAGCTACTTACATCAAAATGCAATCATGTTATGATTTTTTTGCAAGCGCTTGCAATAATAGAAACATCCTGTTTTCGAACCATCCGATCTTTGTTCATTCAAGGAGGGTCATTCTATGAGAAAGCTGCAACTGCTAATCTTTGTTCTGCTGTGCGCACTGCTTGCCTCCGGCTGCTCTGGAGGTACGGCTCCGGGCGGCGGCGCGGCAAACGGCAATCAGGAGAATGGTGTCGTTACCCTCAAGTTTATGGGCTGGGAAGCCAGTCCTCTCGAAACGCAAAGCGTCAAGCAAGGTCTGGAAGTCTTCATGAAGGAGCATCCCAACATCAAAGTTGAGTATCAGCCCGTGCCGCAGGCGCAGTATGTGCAGAAGCTGCTGACAATGCTCGCCGGCAACTCGGCACCGGACGTCTTTTTCCTCGGTTCGGCGGAGTACAGAGCTTTTCAGAAACGGGGGGTATTGCTGGATCTAACGGATCACTTCCAGGCGGATCTTTCGCTGGATCAATTTATTCCTTCCTCGGCCAGCATTATGCAGGTTGACGGAAAAATATTCGGCGTAAGCAGCTGTACGGTTTCTCCTGTACTCTACTATAACAAGCAGCTTTTTGACAAGGCGGGTATTGCCTATCCGCCAAGCGATCCGGCCAAGGCATGGACCTGGGAGCAGTTCCGCGATACCGCCAAACAGCTGACCATGAAAGATGGTGACAAGGTTACGCAGTACGGGGCGTTTGGTCTGGAAGCCTTCGCCAATACGACTGCCGAAATTTTATCCAACAATGGAACGATTTTTAATGAGGACGGCACAAAGATGGCCATCAATACGCCGGAAACGAAAAAGGTGCTGCAGTCCGTCCTCGATCTGCGGCTCGTCGACGGCGCCTCCCCCACCGCGAAGACACTGGAGAGCATCGGCATGAAGCCTGCCCAGATGCTGCAAACAGGCAAGGTGGCGATGATGGTCGACGGTTCATGGGCGCTGCAGGAGCTGGCGAGCATGGGCTTTCCTGTAGGCGTAGCGGCCTTGCCCAAATTTGAGCGCGCAATCACTCAGGGACAGGCGCATCTGCACTCGGCCGCAGGCAATACGAAGCATCCGCAGGAAGCCTGGGAGCTGATCAAATTTCTATCCTCCGAGGAATATCAGATCGGGCTGGTGAAGGAAGGTTTATGGATGCCGAACCGCACGGATCTGTACACCGAAGAAGGCATTGCCAAATGGTATAACGACAAGGTACATCCCGAAGGCTTCAAAGAGCTGGTCTCTTTCTTTAAAGATGCGGAGGCTTATCCCTTCTCCCTGATCAGTCAAAATAAAGTGAACGACATTATTACCGAAGAGACGGATAAGCTCTGGTATTCCGGACAATCGGTAGATGACACGCTTGCCAATATCGAGACAAGAGCCAACGTTGAGCTTGCCCAATGATTTCCCGGCTCACCAGCACATATTCTGACGGGCGCGCCCAGTGCGGCAAGCTGGGCCCCGTTGCGGAGGTGACCCTGTATGACTCCGAATCAAGGTTTGGCCGACCCTGGTATGGCACCCGTGGAACCACGCGCGCCGGGCAGAACAAGCAAGCTCAAGCGGTTGTTTTATAAAGACGGCACCTGGGCGTTTCTGCTGCTGCTGCCCAACCTGCTCGGCTTTCTTGCATTTACGTTCCTGCCGGTGATTGCATCCTTTCTGCTGAGCTTCACATCCTGGGATATGCTGAGTCCCATTCAATGGGTCGGTATGGATAATTATGCCGGATTGATACATGATGAGACCTTCATCAAGGTATTCTGGAACACCCTTTATTTCTCGGCCGTTTCCGTTCCACTCGGCATTGTACTGGCCTTATTTCTGGCTGTGGCCCTGGATCAGAACATCAGGTTCAAGAAGTTTTACCGGGCCGCCTACTTTCTGCCGGTCATTTCCTCCATGGTGGCCGTCGCGGTCGTGTGGCAGTGGATTTACAATCCCGAATATGGCATTTTGAACTACTTCCTCGGCTTTTTCGGCATCAAGGGGCCGGATTGGCTGACCAGTACGGTGTGGGCCATGCCAGCGGTCATCATTACAAGTGTGTGGAAAAACATCGGCTTTAACATGCTGCTGTTCCTGGCCGGCCTGCAATCGATCTCCGAAAGCTATTACGAGGCCGCGGAAATGGACGGTGCCCGCTGGTACCACAAGTTCCGCTATATTACCGTTCCGCTGCTGTCGCCGACGACATTTTTCGTAACCGTCATGTCCGTGATCAGCTCATTTCAGGTGTTCGATACCGTGTTCCTCATGACCCAGGGCGGGCCGGCGCGTTCCACTTCCGTCATCGTGCATTACCTCTATGAAACGGCATTTAAGTATTTCAATATGGGATATGCAAGCGCCATGGCCTATATTCTATTTTTCCTGGTGCTGCTGATTACCCTGTTCCAGTTCTGGCGTCAAAAAAAATGGAGCATTTATTGAGGAGGGTGAGCCGTGAAAACGAATCTGGGGCTGAAAATTGCCGCACACGCCGTGCTGCTTGCAGGTGCCGTCACGATGATTCTGCCCTTTCTCTGGTCTGTCAGCACCTCCCTGAAAAATATCAGTGAAGTGTTTGTATTTCCGCCCACGCTGTTCGGGGAGTCCATTCAATGGGAAAATTATATACGCATATCGGACCGCTTTCCGTTCATAACCTATCTGCTGAACAGTATTAAAGTCACTGTCATTGCTGTGGCGGCCCAATTGATCACCAGCTCCATGGCTGGGTTTGTGTTTGCAAGACTGAAGTTCAAATACCGGGAGCTGCTGTTTGGACTGTATCTGGCTACGATGATGATTCCCGCCCAGGTGACGTTGATTCCCAACTTTATCATCATGCGTTCTTACAACCTGGTGGATACGCATTGGGCGCTAATTCTGCCCGCCCTTGTATCCGCTTTCGGCACGTTCCTGCTGCGCCAGTTTTTCCTCACCATTCCCGCCTCCCTGGAGGATGCGGCCAAGATCGACGGATGCACGCCTTTCGGGGTGTACTGGCGCATTTTCATACCTCTTTCCAAACCGGCCATGGCCACGCTCGGCGTGTTCGTCTTCATGGGGATGTGGAATGATTTCCTCTCTCCGCTCGTGTACATCAATTCGCAGGAAATGATGACACTGCCGCTTGGCCTCGCCTCCATGCAGGGCATGTACTCGACGGATTGGCCCGTGCTGATGGCCGGCACCGTCATTACGATCATTCCGCTCATTGTTGTGTTCCTGCTGGCACAAGACTTTTTCATCAAAGGCATTACGCTGTCCGGTTTGAAGGGTGAATAAAAAAATCCATATCCGAAGGGAGCATGTCCATGAGCACGATGAATAATCAGGTACAGAAAAAGATGAATCCGCTAACTCTGCAGCAAGTGACGATTCAGGACCCTTTCTGGAGCTCGCGCGAGCAAAATGTAACCGAGACGGTTGTCCCCTACCAATGGGATGCCCTGAACGACAATATCCCCGGCGCGGAGCCCAGCCATACAATTGAAAATTTCCGTCTCGCCGCCGGTGAGGCCGAAGGCGAGTATTACGGCATGGTGTTCCAGGACAGCGACCTCGGCAAATGGCTGGAAACCGTCGGTTTCATTCTGTCCAGGGAACGGGACCCCGAGCTGGAAAAAACGGCCGATGAGGTCATTGAGCTGCTGGAAAGAGCCCAGCAGCCGGATGGCTACCTGAATACGTACTATACAGTCAAAAAACAGGGAGAGCGCTGGACCAACCTGCGCGACAATCACGAGCTGTACTGCGCGGGTCATCTGATGGAAGCAGCCGTATCGTATTACCAGGCAACAGGCAAAAGAAAATTCCTCGATATCATGTCCAGATATGCCGACTACATTGGTACAGTCTTCGGTCCGGGACCTGATCAAATCCAGGGCTACGACGGGCATCCTGAAATTGAGCTGGCTCTTGTGAAAATGTTTGAGGCCACCGGAGAGGCCAAATATCTGGAGCTGAGCAGCTTCTTCGTTGACCAGCGCGGACAGCAGCCGCATTTCTTTGACCAGGAAGCAGAGAAGCGGCAGGAGAATACTTCCCGGAAACGCGATTATGATTACTTCCAGGCCCATGCTCCAGTGCGTGAGCAGCAAACGGCGGAAGGCCACTCCGTGAGAGCAGTGTATCTGTACAGCGCCATGGCCGATCTGGCCGTGGAGAACGGGGATCAGCAGCTGCTTGACGCGTGCAAACAGCTGTGGAAGGATACGACACGCCGTAAAATGTACCTCACCGGCGGCATCGGCTCCTCCGAATTCCAAGAAAGATTCACCGTGCCTTATGACCTGCCCAACGACCGTGCCTATGCGGAAACCTGCGCGGCCATCGGCCTGATGTTCTGGGCGCACCGAATGCTGCAGATCGAGGCGGACCGGGAATATGCGGACGTCATGGAACGGGCGCTGTACAATGGCCTATTAAGCGGCATTTCGCTGGACGGTAAAAGCTATTTCTACGTCAACCCGCTGGAAGTATGGCCGGATACCGCCAACCACCGCCATGATATGTCGACGGTCAAGGTCACCCGCCAGCCATGGTTCGGCTGCGCCTGCTGCCCACCGAACATCGCGCGCCTGATCGCTTCGCTCGGCCAATACATCTACTCGCAAAATGATGAGCGCAAGCAGCTGTACGTGCACCTGTATATCGGCAGCAAGGCTGAGGTGCAGCTTGCCGGTCAGCAGGTGCGGCTGGTGCAGACGACCAAGTATCCTTGGGACGGATCTGTCGAGCTGGCGCTGGATATGGACGCAGAGGCAGAATTTGCCGTCTCGCTGCGTATTCCGGGCTGGTGCAAGGAAGCCAAAATCGCCGTCAACGGCGAGGAAGTAACGGATGCTGCAACGAACAGCGGATATACCTCCCTGCACAGAACCTGGCAGCCGGGAGACCGCATCACGCTGGAATTGAGCATGCCGGTCGAGCTGGTATTTGCCCATCCGGCGCTGCGGGAAAATGCGGGTAAAGCCGCTCTGCAGCGCGGACCGGTCCTCTTCTGCCTGGAAGAAGCCGACAACGGGGCCAACCTGCAGGATATTGAGCTGGCGGCGGACGCCAAGCTGGAAGCGGCATTCGATGAGAACCTGCTTGGAGGCGTAGTTGTCATCAACGGCACCGCAACCCGCTCCGACAGCTCTGCAGCCGATGCGGATGAGCTATATGCCACCAGCCCGGCGGCACGGGTTCCGGTTCAGATCACGGCCGTTCCGTATTATGCCTGGAGCAACCGCACACCGGGAGAAATGACCGTTTGGCTCCGGTGCCGTTGATAGTTACGGATTTTTTCAAAACAGGCATTCTGGGGGGCACCAAATGAAAAAGGCGGTGGAGCAGACTTAAAATAAAGTCTGAATCCGCCGCTTTTTAAAGATATTATAATTTTCTCTGGGAGCGCTCCGTCCCCTTGAATACGGTCAGGAATATGGCTCCCCCTGTAATCACCAAGGCAAGCAGCAGCCCCAGATTGCTGTACAGATAGGCCGCAGAGTCAGTAATGACAGGCAGAACGGGAGTATTCAGCCAGTGCTGCGTAAGCAGTCCTCCCACGACAGCAACCCCGATACCTTCCGCCAGAAAGCAGACAAAATTCAAAATTCCCATCCCGGAACCCGCTTCCTCAGAATGAAGTGTCCCGGCCACAATGGTTGAAATCACCGTTTTGACAAAGGAAAGCCCGCCAAAAGTGAGAATGAGCGCGCCGGATATCATCCACGGGCTCTCATCCGCAAAGAGCGAAACACTCAAGAACCCGGCGCTTATCAATAATATTCCGGCAATGATCACAAAACCCGTTCCCCGTTTATCCACCAAAGAACCGCCGATCATTCCGAAAAGAATGACACTGACCGTTCCCGGAAATAAAATGCCGTATCCAATAAGACTTGCAGGCATCTGATGCACTTCTCTCATCATATACGGGACCATAGAGATCATTCCGGCAACGCTGCCCAGAAATACTCCTCCAAGGAGCACACCTGCAATAAACCTTTTTCTCCTGAGCAAGGCAGGCTCGATAAAGGGCTCTTTTGCATACCGGATTCGCAGCGCAAATCCTAAGAACAGAACAACGCTGATGGTTAAATACCACCACTCATAATGGGTAGTAAACAAGGCAAACGTTATGATTCCAAAAACAAGCAGTAAACCTCCGGGCACATCAATCCGGCCTTTTTGAGATGGCTTGTCAGGAAGTGTGCGAAGGAAAAACGGGAGTGTCAAAAGTGTCATCATCGGCAGGACAAAAAGATAGGACCAATGAACATAGTCAGTAATCAAACCCCCGAGAACCGGGCCAATCCCTTCTCCAAATGCGACCGTCGAGCCGATTAAACCGAAGGCCCTTCCCTGATGCTTCCGTTTGATACAGCTGGCGACAAGAACCACAATAAGTCCAGGGACAGCAGAAGCCCCAGCTCCTTGAATAAAACGTGCTGCAAGCAAAACCGGGAACCAGGCATGAAAGAGCAATCCGATCAGCGATCCTCCTCCATAAAGCAGAAGACCGGCGAGAAGCAGTTTTTTTATCCCATACATATCCGATATTTTCCCGTACACAGCGGTTCCCGCCGCAAAAGAAAGAATAAAGCTTGTATTCACCCAGTTCGCTGCAGATGGCTGAATACCGAATTGTTCCGCAATGTCCGGTAAGGATACGTTAAATACCGTCTCATTCAGTACACTGAAAAATGCAAGAATGCTTAGCCAGACCAGAGATTTCCGGATGCTTCCCCCAAGTGGCTTATTCATAAAGTAATGCCCCTTTTAATGTAAGGGGATTACGCAGTTTATAGGGCCGTTGATACGTTATCCCCTTTGCTTTGTGCCCTCATTTTCTTTCCTTGTCGCATGTTAATACCTCCATAACAGAAATAATCCGTTGCAGAAAAATAATATCACAAAATAGCTGGTTATTTCACTCGACTTTGTCTCGGTATCATTTCGGCATCATGTCGGCACGCTTACGCGCCCTGCTCATTCATCAACTTTTTCAGCTTCTCTTCCGTTGCAGCATCCGGGGTATAAATACTGCAGCGCAGATCATGCTCGCCATAAACCTGCAGCGACGTAAGCTCGAATACCATCTTGCCCGCCTTGGCATGCCTGAACTCCAAATGCACCTCCGGTGCGTAGCTCACCCGGCTCTGCTCCCACATCTGCTCAAAATCCGGATAACGTTTCTTCATCTCCTCCAGAAAATGATCATACCACTCATCTTCCACATACTGGCCATAATACGAACGGAACATCGCAAGATAACCGCTGGCAAAATGCTCCCAGTTCACCGCCAGCCGCTTGAATTCCCTACGCGAAAAGAGCAGCTCGATCATATTGCGCTCTTCCTGCGGAATCAGCTCAAAATCAAGAAACTCGTAAGCAGCCGCAAGGTTCCAGCCCACAATATGACAGGTCCGGTCTGAAATAATCGCCGGACAGTAGCGCAGCTCGGTAATGATTTTTTCCGTCGGAGACACCATTTTTGTATCCGCTTTTGCTCATTTATGGCTCTAAAATTAATGTATGATCTTTCAAAGATATTGCTAGTCTCAAATCTTATCGACAAATCATATAAGTTTTACATTAAATAAAATATAATACCAAAATTTTGCGAGATTAAAATGAGCCTTTCTTCCTAACTTCTTGTTTTAAAAAAATAGGAAAAATAAACCATGTATTATTTATCCAAATGAAGTAGTATATTTACTAGGTTGATAAATGAAATTATCAATCAAACAAATGTTCGAGGAGGAGAATGATTAATGTTCAAGAAAAAGTTATTGGTCTCTGCATTATCCATTTCTTTGGCACTCGCAGCTTTGTCACCACTTTCAGCAATGGCAGCTTCGAACGTAACTTATACTAACCCTTCGGAAATTGTGACAATTAACGGACAAGACATTCAGCCTCAGTGGAAAACAAAAGTAGCTAGAGAAGCCATCGAAAAACTGGCTGACAACTTAAGTAACGGCAAATTTATTAAAAAAGTACTCAATGAACTTCCTGATGGTACATACAAAAAGGTATTTGAAGAAGCCGTAGATGAAGTTTCCGACGCTTTATATCATCTTGCAAAAAAAGGTGAACAGGGAGAAGAATATATTAGAGATTTTATTCAACAAACTATTATGAATGTTACCGGTGCACCGACATCCACAGCTAAAACAATCGCTAATATTCTCGTCTTGGTATTCCTTTAATTAATTAGACAATAAGGAAAGGGCATCTGATAAGATGCCCTGTTACCACATATAAGAAAGGACTCAATTAAATGAACACAAAAGAAACTATTGAAGAAAGAATTGATCGATTAGAGTTATATATTTCGTTTTTACGCGACATAGCTGTGAACCACGAAGAATATGCATTATGGGATTGGATGATATCTAAAAAATTGAACCGCGAACAATGCAGTAAAATAAAAGACACTTTGAAGTTTCATGTTAGGAGTTTAATTGACGCGGAAGATAATAAAAATGTACCTGAACTTACTAATTTAACGTCTCAGTTAGGCACTATTTTATCAATCACCATTAAGGATGTAGACGATAATTTGATAAAAGAACTACTTAGGAATGCTATAAAAATGCCAGCATATAAAAGATTAAACCAATATTTAAACCTTATGAATACCTAATAGCCGAACTTAATTCACAGTTAAATCAGCAATAAATAGCGGTTATTGGATATATTATCCTCCCGCTTTTTTTATTTATTTTTGTTTTCATCCGCACTCATGCTCCCTGCTCATTCATCAATTTTTTCAGCTTCTCTTCCGTCCCTGCATCCGGTGTATAGATGCTGCAGCGCAGGTCATGCTCGCCATAGACTTGCAGAGACGTAAGCTCAAATACCATCTTGCCCGCCTTGGCATGCCTGAACTCCAAATGCACCTCCGGTGCGTAGCTCACCCGGCTCTGCTCCCACATCTGCTCAAAATCCGGATAACGCTTCTTCATCTCCTCCAGAAAATGATCATACCATTCATCTTCCACATACTGGCCATAATACGAACGGAACATCGCCAGATAGCCGCTTGCAAAATGCTCCCAGTTCACCGCCAGCCGTTTGAACTCTCTGCGTGAAAACAGCAAGGCGATCATATTGCGTTCTTCCTGAGGAATCAGCCCAAAGTCAAGAAATACATAGGCAGCCGCAAGGTTCCAGCCTACAATATGACAGGTCCGGTCTGAAATAATTGCCGGGCAATAGCGCAGCTCGGTAATGATTTTTTCCAGAGAGGCAGTCATGTGCGGCGTTTCCTGTTTTGTCGGATAAGATGTTGACATCCCTGTATCCAAAGCCAGCGAAAACAAGTATTTTCGCTCATCGGCTGTCAGCTGGAGCGCTGTGGCTACGCAATCCAGTACAGACGGGGACACCTTGATGTCGCGTCCCTGCTCCAGCCATGTATACCAAGTGGTGCTCACCCCTGCCAGCTGCGCCACCTCCTCCCTGCGCAGCCCTGGTGTTCTCCTTCTCGCTCCTGCCGGAAACCCGGCCGCTTCAGGAGAAAGCTTGGCTCGCTGAGCCTTTAAAAAAGCGGATAAAGCCTGCAGCCTTGTTTGGGAATTCATTCGTCTCTCCTCTTTTCACAACGAATCATCAAGTTATTATGGTAGTAATTATACTAGCATAAACTATATCTTGTAATAGGATAAATTTCATGACATTCTATACTTGACCACAGAATTTATTCAGTTCATGGGAGGGTTCCTGTTATGGAAACAGAAAGAGTCGTAATTACAGGCATGGGCGTCATTACGCCGCTGGGCAACAATGTGGAGACGTTCTGGTCCGGCCTTGTAGGCGGGAAATCCGGAATTTCGCAAATAGATTCGCTGGATACATCAAAGCAAAAGGTGAAAATGGCGGGGATTGTACATGATTTCGATGCAAATGCGCTTTTTGGCACTAAAGAAGCCCGTAAAATGGACCGCTTTTGCCAGTTCGCTCTGGCCGCTGCAGACGAAGCCATACAGCACGCCGCGCTCAAGCTTGAAGAGATCAATAGGGAGCGGTTCGGGGTGTATGTCGGCTCCGGTACAGGAGGTATTCAAAGCCTGTTGAACCAAAGCGCCGTGCTCGCCGCGCGCGGACCGGAACGGATCAGTCCTGTACTGGTGCCTATGATGATTTCCAATATGGCAGCCGCCATGATCAGCATCAGGTATGGTGCGCTTGGCCCTTCCATGTCGCCGGTGACGGCCTGCTCCATCGGGAACACCGCCATTGGAGAAGCTTTTTTCAGCATTCAGGCAGGACGCTCGGACATCATGATTGCGGGCGGCACGGAAGCGGCCCTGACGGATATTGCCCTGGCCAGCTTTGCCAATGCAACCGCCCTCTCCACCCGCAATGACGAGCCTGAGCGGGCAAGCCGCCCGTTTGATGCGGAGCGGGACGGATTCGTTATGGCGGAGGGGGCCGGCATCCTCGTTCTGGAATCCCTCTCCCATGCGCGGCGCAGAGGCGCCACCATTCTGGCAGAGGTGATCGGTTACGGGGCGAGCTCGGACGCCTACCATATGGTAGCCACCCCACCGGACGGACACGGAGCTGCTCGAGCGATGACTGTTGCATTGTCCGAAGCCGGACTCTCTCCGGAACAGGTGGACGTCATCAGCGCCCATGCCACGAGCACGATGATCGGGGACCGCTCGGAGACCGCCGCGCTCAAGCAAGTATTCGGAGACCATGCTTACAGGATGCCCGTCACAGCGAACAAGTCCATGACCGGTCATATGCTGGGGGCATCAGGCGCCGTCGAAGCGGTTGCATTGGTGAAATACCTGCAGGATGGCATCGTCCCGCCGACCATCAACCTGGAGACGCCTGATCCGGAATGCGACCTCGATTATGTGCCGAATCAAGCAAGGAAGGACGAGCTGGTGATTGGCATGTCCAATTCCTTCGGCTTTGGCGGGCATAATTCCGCTATTATTGTCAGAAAGTTTATGCCGTAATATATCTTCTTCATGGCCGTCCCGCTCCGTCAAAATCTGGGATGGCCTTCCTCCTTTTTTCATCCTCTTTTCCTAATTTCTGGCCTGTATCTTCTCATATAACAAGGTCCAAATGCCCTTGAGTGTCTATATGAAAAAAAATACAATGTTACAAGTTATATATAAACAGGAGAAGGAAGGAACAGGAAATGAAAAACAGGTTACAAATCGCTTGTATGACAGTGCTTGTTCTTGTTTTTATGGCCGGATGCGAGCAGCAGCCTAACCAGACCCTAGAAGCCAATACGGGCGGCAATTCTTCCGGCGCTCAAATGGCCAGTGCTCCCCAACCCTCTCCAGCGCATTGGACCTATGAAGGCGATACCGGACCGGAGCACTGGGGCGAGTTGGATGAAGATTACCTTGTATGCAAAAACGGAACACAGCAGTCCCCCATCGATATTAAACATTCCCAACTGACAGCCTCCGACACCATTCAGCCAATAGAGGTTCATTACGGCAATGCGGAAGCCAATATACAGAACAACGGACATACGATCCTGGTCAATCTGAAGAATAGCAAAAATTATATCATGCTGGACGGAAGCAAGTTTACGCTTTCCCAGTTCCATTTCCATCATCCGAGCGAGCATCAGATTAACGGGCAAAATGCGGACATGGAGCTGCACTTTGTCCATAAAAGGGAGGACGGTAAAACCGCGGTGCTCGGCGTTCTAATCAAAAATGGAGCTGAAAACCAGGCGTTCAAGAGCGTATGGAGCAGCATACCTGCCGAGGAAACAGAAGAAGCGGTTGAACTGCAAAGCAGCATTGATCTCGTCTCCATGCTTCCGGCAAACTTGCATTCCATTCGTTACAGCGGCTCGCTCACGACCCCACCGTGCACCGAGGAGGTAAGCTGGACTGTGCTGGACAACCCGATTGAGATGTCGCAAGCGCAAATTGATCAATTTGCAGCCATTTTTCCTGACAATCATCGTCCGGTGCAGCCCCTGGGAGAGCGTAAAGTAGTGAGTATAAAGTAACGATGGAACGTTGATTAAACCGGCAGCACTGGATGGATAGAATCGTAAGAATGAACCTCAAATGACTGGCCTCAGTTCGAAGCCGATTATTTGAGGTTTTATGCGCCAGGGCTGGCTTCCCCCTTCGCGAATAGCTCAATCTCGGCAAAGCTCTCCTCCCCGATTTGAATCCGCACGATGGAATACACCCGTCGTGTCAGACTGGACATAAGCCTGTCCCCAGTACTGACGTCGAACTCCTCTCTGTAATCTCCCAATTTGTGAAATCCGCTGGACATATTTATCCATAATCTGCCGCCTTTTCTGCGTCCGTTAACTTTCATTCACCTTCACCCGACCTTCCCGATGCTCTATTTTTTTTTTAGATTCCAGAAAGTATAAACTTCTTGGTATAAGCTTCCTGGAATCGCAAGAAAAACTACTGCTAAACGCGGTCTGGCTTCTTTGAATGTACAACGATAGATGTTTTTCTTATCGGCATGCGTGTCGATTTTCATGTGGCTTTGGCCGAAATTTCCTCCATGCCCAAACATCCACTAAGGATTTTTTGTTAGCGACTATGCTAATGTACTCCTGTAACTGTATATCTACCAATCAAGAAAGTGAGATGACTCATGAAAAAACTAGCTACTGCCGCTCTAGCTCTCTCTATGCTTTTCTCTGCTGCAAGCACCATAATTCCAAGCTCCGCTTCTGCCTCCGATTCTACACAGGAATTCTCTGCAACCAGTGGAAGCAAAATCGTCAATACTGCCAAGTCCTATCAGGGCAAAGTTACATACAAGTTTGGTGCTCGCAATCCTTCCAAGCTGATCTTCGACTGCTCCTCCTTTACCCAGTTTGTGTTTAAAAAGAACGGTAAAAATATACCTTGGGGCTCCAAAGCACAGGCGAAACGGGGGAAAGCGGTTTACAGCAAGAGCAAGCTGGCGATCGGTGATCTTGTTATGTTCAGCGTGAACAAGCCCGGTCGGATCGACCATGTCGGCATTTACGTCGGAAACGGTAGATTTATCAGCAACATGCCGAAAAAAGGTGTTGTCATCGAAAGTATTAATAAAGGATACTGGGGCGGCCGCTTTATCATGGGTCGGCACCTTTAATCATATCCGAATGTCTGGGGTGTTCCAAAGGGTCCATTGACCTGGGACACCCCTTTCGTATGCTGTAAGGCTCCTGATATAACAAAAAAGAAGTCATTTTCTGCGCTCCCGCTTCGTATTTCTTATATGGAACCGTTTTCTTTCAAGTGCTAATATAACCCTGACGGCAGCAGCCATCAGGCTCTAAAGAAGCAATTAAAGTGATCAGGGAGGCGACAGCGTTATGGACTATATTTTGATTGAAGGAACTCGTAAACCGGTGTCACGGCTGATTAAAGGCTCCGATTATTTTACCCATGAAGTCTATGATACGGCCGTGCGCAATCTGGATGCTTTTCTGGCGGCCGGCGGCAATACAATCGATACGGCTTATATCTATACCGGAGGCCAAAGTGAAGAGGTCATCGGCAGATATATGCAGGAAAAGGGAAACCGCGATCAGTGGGTGATTCTGACCAAAGGGGCGCATCATGACCAAAACGGACCGCGTGTAAACCGCGCAGCCATTGATTCGGATCTGGCCCGCAGTCTGGAGAGGCTGCAGACATCCTCGGTAGAGCTCTACGCCCTTCACCGGGATGACCCCTCCGTCCCTGTCGGCGAGATTCTCGAGGCGCTGAATCGTCATATCGAGGCCGGAACGATTGAAGCGATCGGCGCCTCCAACTGGACATGGCAGCGGCTGCAGGAAGCGAATGAATACGCAGCGGCTAACGGATTGCAGGGCTTCTCCTTCAGCAGTCCCAATCTCAGCCTGGCCAAAGCCAATGAGCCTTTCTGGCCCGGCTGTGTCTCTGCGGACGAAGCTACCTGCGGCTGGCATGAACAGCAGCAGCTGCCGCTGTTATCCTGGTCCTCACAGGCCAGAGGCTTTTTCACCGGGCAATTCACCCCAGAGCGGCGGGATAACGCGGATCTGGTGCGCGTATTTTACAGTGACGATAACTGGGAGCGCCTCCGGCGCGCGGAACAGCTTGCAGAGCAGAAGAATGCCAGCACCATTCAAATCGCCCTTGCGTATGTGTTGAATCAGCCGTTCCCAACCAGTGCGGTCATTGGCGCCCGCAACCCCGCGGAGCTGGATTCCTGTGCTGAAGGCGCCGGGATTAAGCTGTCCCGTGAAGAGCTCGAGTGGCTCGATCTGCGCCAGGACAATATCTCCGCCAGCCTGGACTGACAGGAATAGCTTATTGACCAGAACGTTTAAAGACAGATTTCCCTCAGAGACCGGGATACCCCGGCCGTAAATGACCGCAAGCCTCCTCGCCCGAGCAGAAACATGACTGCATCCGCAGCCTCAGGCCAAATCGTTTTTTTCCTGAGATTCTGCTTTCGCGAGGGGGCTATTTTATTTCTTCTCTTTCCACTACATACATAAAATTTCATTCATCCACTTGCCAAATGAACCAATATGGATTAATTTAAACTTATATAAACCTATTTTTAACCAAAACGAACAGTGAAGGAGACGGATATTATTATGGAAAATCGCCATGCCTCTCATCCCAATGAAGTAAAAGCCTTCGACACGGAGCGCCTTCGTCAAGAGTTTGTGATCGAGTCTTTATTTGTTCCCAGTGAACTTAAGCTCGTCTATTCCCATGTAGACCGCTACATCATCGGGGCGGCCGTTCCCGTTCAGGAAACGATTGAATTGAAAGCGGATTCTAAAACTATTGGCGCTGACACCTTTCTGGAACGCCGTGAAGTGGGGATTATCAACATTGGCGGCACCGGCACGGTAACGGTAGACGGCAGCGATTTCGAATTGGACACGCGGGAGTGCCTGTACGTGGGGCTGGGAGCCAAGGATGTGCTGTTCAAGAGCAGTGATGCCGCCAATCCCGCCAAATTTTATTTGAATTCGACACCTGCACACAAAAACTACCCGACAGTGAAAACAGGTCCTTCCGATGCCTTTAACGTTCATCTTGGTTCCATTGAACACTCCAATGAACGGACGATTTACCGCTATATCCATGATAAAGGCATTCAAAGCTGCCAGCTCGTGATGGGCATGACTGTACTGGAGCCAGGGAATATGTGGAATACGATGCCGGCTCATACTCATAACCGCCGTTCCGAGGTCTACCTGTACTTCAATCTTCCGGACGATGCCGTGGTATTTCATCTCATGGGAGAACCGCAGCAGACACGCCATGTCGTTATGCGCAATGAACAGGCGGTCATCTCCCCCAGCTGGTCCATTCACAGCGGCGTAGGCACTCATAATTACACATTCATATGGGGAATGGCCGGGGAAAATCAGATTTTCGAGGATATGGACGGCATATCCATGGAAGAGTTAAGATAAGAAAAACGTCTATCGACGTAATTCACAGAAGACAGACCGCGTTTAGCGGAAGTTTTTCTTGCGATTCCAGGAAGCTTATACCAAGAAGTTTATACATTCTAGAATCTTAAGCAAAAACAGAACGGATGACAGCTTTATGAACCCTCTTAGACGATATGAAATTATTATGGAGGTCCTGCTGCGCGACAAGGAAGTGACGGTCAATGAGCTCAGCGAGCACCTGAATGTGACCGGCAAAACAATCCGCGAAGACCTTACCAAACTGGAGGAGCAGGGCTTGGTCGTGCGTGTGCATGGCGGAGCCATGCTGGCCAGCCGCGAGCAGTACGGGATTCTGCCCGAGCAGGAATCGCAAATCAAGCACCTGTCCGAAAAAAAGCAAATCGCCGCTGCAGCCTCGTCACTCATCGTCGAGAACGATATTATTGCCCTGGACGGCGGCAGCACAACGCTGGAAATTGCGAAGCAGCTGGGGCCGGAGCCGATCACGGTCATTACCAATGATGTATATATCATCAGCGAGCTGGCTCCAAAGGATCATATCCGCCTTGTCGTGCCAGGCGGATACCGTGTCCGCAATGTGCTTGCGGGACCGGAAGCAGTGGCCTTCATACACGGCCTGAATATCCGGAAAGCATTCATCTCTTCTACCGCTATTCACCCGGAGAACGGTTTATCTGTGTATACAAGCGATCTGATTGATTTCAAGCGGGCGCTGATCGCGGTCTCCAAAGAGGTGTACGCCGTTGTGGATCATCACAAATTCGGACAGACCGCCCTGCGTACCTTTGCCCCTCTGTCGGATTTGACAGCGATTATTACGGACCGGATTCCGGATAGCGAGCAGGGCCAGCGTATCAGGGAAACAGGCGTCCGTTTAATCAATTATCCCTGATTCTACCTACTCACAATCTCAATAAAGGAGTGTCATTAGTATATGCAATGGTTTCAGCTTGAAGGAAAAACGGCGCTCGTCACAGGCAGCTCCGGCGGAATCGGGGAAAGCATTGCGATTGGCCTTGCTGAGGCGGGGGCCAACGTCGTTACCGTATCCAGATCAGGCAGCGATCCAGCAGTCTCTGCCATTCGTAATCTGGGAAGACAGGCTCTTGATATCAAGGCCGATCTCGGCAAAACCGACGGTATTGAGCAGGTGTTCACTGACGCCCTGGGCTTGACGGGAAACATTGATATTCTCGTCAATAACGCAGGTACGATCCGCAGAAATCCGGCGGCAGAGCACAGCCTGCAGGATTGGAACGATGTCATCAATTTGAACCTAAACTCCATTTTCATCCTTTCGCAGCTCGCCGGGCGGCATATGATCAGCCGCGGCAGCGGCAAAATCATCAATATCGCCTCCATGCTCTCCTTCCAGGGTGGCATCAATGTTCCCGGATATACGGCGAGCAAACATGGCATTGCCGGTTTGACGAAAGCGCTGGCCAACGAATGGGCGCAAAAGGGCATCCAGGTCAACGCCATCGCGCCGGGCTACATCGATACGAACAATACGGCACCGATTCTGAAAGACCCTGATCGAACGCGTTCCATTACCGAGCGCATTCCGGCAGGACGCTGGGGCACGCCGGAGGATCTCAAGGGCCCAGCCGTATTCCTCGCTTCCGCTGCCTCCGACTATATGAACGGGCATGTCCTGTGCGTTGACGGTGGCTGGATGGCACGCTAATTCTCCGAATCACCAGCTTTAGAATAAAAAGGTTTCCGCTTGCCTTGGCTGGCGGAAACCTTTTTTCTATTCCCAGCATTAAAGGCGATCCCCGCACTCCATAAGCGTGGGGATCGCCTTCGATGCATTCTTTATTTTGCCGACTTATTCAGCCAAAAACTGTTCATCCAGTTGGTTAAGCAATACAACCGCATCCGTGCGGGTAAGCTCATCATACAGATTCAATGAATCAGGTGTAAGGAATCCGGCATTCAGGAAGTAATGGATGGCTTGCTGAGCATATGCCGGTACATTGTTCAATGCAGCGGTATTCACCGGGTTCATCTCTTGCGGGTTGGATATCCGTCCTTGATGATTCAAGTATTTATAGAACATCACCAAAGAATCCAGTTTGCGAATTTTGCCCGCAGGGTTAAACTTGCCGCTGTCCGTTCCGTTGACCAGACCAAGCTGATTTGCCGCGGCAATATCGTTGGCATAGTAGCTGTTCGGCTTCACATCGGCAAAGCTGGTCCCGGATTGGCCGGCAATGTTAAACAACCGGTTCAACATGATGACGGAATCCGCGCGGTTTAATTTGGTGCCGCCGTTAAACTTGTTTCCACCTATACCTTTGATGACACCTTTGTCAAACATGGATTGAAGCGCGTCGATCGCTTTGAATGAAGAGTCGATGTCAGTAAAGACCGATTCAACCGGTGTGCTTGGTTTTGCTGGCTGCTCATCGTCATCCGCCGGTGTAGTTTCCGGCTTGGTTTCTGGCTCGGTGCCAGGCTTTGGTTGTTCCTGTCCCGGTTTCGAAACTGAACCATTGTTCGAACCGCCGCCCGAGGATGAATGATCCGAATCATCATCATCATCCGAATCATGCGGTTTCGGCGTTGTCGGCGTTCCTGGAGTTCCTGGTGTTTCCGGTGTTCCAGGCGTTTCCGGTGTTCCTGGTGTTTCTGGAGTCTCCGGTGTTCCCGGTGTTCCCGGTGTTTCTGGCGTTGTCTTGGCGGTAACTTTAAAGTAAATTCGTTCGGCAATTTCCTCATAACCGCCATTGCTCATCAAAGCAACGAAATATTCTCCCGGTTCCATATCGGCCATTTTGCCCGCCGCCCCCGGGCTGTCGTCATTTAAGGTCACTGCACCGTCAGGAAGATTCGGCACATACGCCCATTTGGTTGCACCGGGACCTCCCGGCACTTCATCTTTCTTGTACACTCCTATCCAATCTGTCTTACGTTGAGCTGCTTTATAGCCGACCGTAATAGATTCGCCTTGAACAAAAGAGGTCTTTTCCAAGCTAATGGCTGCTTTTTCATGTACTGGTCCTTCCGGCAGCTCCAAATCGGCATAACTGCGCGGAGTTACGGTAAAGGTTGACATAACGGCTCTGTGGTCCGATACCCAAGGCTCCAACACCTTATCCGCCGGAGCATAGGACGCCGAGTTGCCTCCGCCTACAAACTTCTCGCCAATGACAACACTGTCTTTGACAGCAGCCGGGCCCGTATTGTATACGAAGTCAATCCTGTCATACGCTTCGGGCGTTCTCCATTCCGTTCCTTCGACAGCCCAAGTGATACCCGGGTTCTTAACGGGATCCGGATAGATTTCCCGATAGGAGTCTCTTAAGCCGAGTTCATCTAATTTCTTGGATACTGGCCATTCAACAACCGTATTAGAGTGGATATTTTTGTTTGCTTCCACCCAATCCAAATGCGACGGGACGTTGAAATCGCCTGTTAAAAATACCGGCATGCCTTGTTCTGCCAACGCGGGCAGCTTGATGAACAAGCTTTCCATTTCTTTCATATGAATGGCATTCTCTTCATCAATCGTTTCCTGCGCTGTTTTACCATCTTGAATTAAGTAAGGACCATACGGTTCATAGTATAAGTGGACGTTGGCCATGGCCGCCGCTTTGCCCGGTGCGACTTCAATGAGATAGTATTCATTTTCCGGATCCACTTCGATAATGGGATACTTGCTTATCAGACTAAGATCGCTGTTCCCTTTAACGACAGCATGGTAACCGAGCAATTCCGCGGCTTTGGTTACGATTTGTGCATCCGTTTCTTGAATGCCCGTCACATCAGCTCCGCTTTCACGGATGGCGTTTGCGATATGCTGCGCGGCACCGTCAACACCGTATTTGGACTTGACCGGTCCTTGCCAAATATTAAAGCTCATCACCTTAAGTTCAACTTTATCACTTGGCTGCGTGTAAGGCTCGTCCGTTATCGTAAAGTAAATCCGCTCGGCATTTTCCTGATAACCGCCATTGAGCAGCAAGGTCACAAAATATTCGCCTGGCGCAATATCCGCCATGGTGGCTACTTTGCCCTCGCTATTGTCATCCAATGTCAACTTTCCGTCAGGAAGGCTCGGCACATAGTCCCATTTTTGTGAAGCAGGACCGCCTGGACTTTCATCCTTCTTATAGATCCCGATCCAATCCGTCAGACTTAGAGCACCTTTATAGCTGACTGTAATCGGTTCGCCATGAGCAAAAACGGTTTTTTCCAGACGAATCGTCGATTTTTCGATTTCCGGATCTTTCGGCAGCTCCAAGTCATTGTAACTGCGCGGAGTTACGGTGAAAGTCGAAACCACGGCTCTGTGGTCCGATACCCAAGTATCCAATTCTACATCGGATTTGGTAAAGGAATTGGAGTTTCCTCCGACCACCTGCTTCTCGCCATAGATCTGGCTGTCCTTTACAACAGCGGGGCCGTGACTGTATACATAATCGATCCGGTCATACATTTCCGGGTTCTTCCATTCCGTTCCTTCGGCAGCCCAACTAATGGTAGGCTCCGCTACAGAATCGGGATGAACGACACGATAGGAATCCTGGAAACCAAGCTCCTCCAGCTTCTTGGATACCGGCCATTCGACGACTTGTCCATTATGGCGATTTTTATTGCCTTCAACCCAATCCAAGTGTGACGGAACGTTGAAATCGCCAGTGAGGAATACGGGCATTCCTTGCGCGGCCAAAGCCGGAAGCTTGTTGAACATACTCTTCATTTCTGTCATATGATACATATTCTCGTTCTGCAAAACGGCTTCGACCGTTTTGCCCTCCTGGATATCGTATGGACCATAAGGAGAAGAAGACAAATGAATATTGCCGATGGCCACCGCCTTGTCCGGCACGACTTCGATCAGGTAATAGTCATTCGCTTCGTCAACCTCAATGATTGGATATTTGCTGATCAGACTGAGATCGCTGCCCGCTTTGACAGCCGCATGAAACCCGAGCAACTGCGCTGCTTTGACGACGATATCTCTGTCCGTTTCCTGAATGCCCGCCACATCAGCTCCGCTTTCACGGATGGCGTTTGCGATATGCTGCGCGGCACCGTCAACGCCGTATTTGGATTTGACCGGTCCTTGCCATATATTAAAGCTCATCACGGTCAAATCCACCTCGTCCGGGGTCACATATCCGGGAAGCAGCGCTCTGGCGAAGGATTGCGATTGCAGTCCTTCATATTCGGAATAGGCCAGGAGTGAAGTAGCTCCATCTGGCACGACGGTGCCCGGTTGAAACGTGAACATGACATCCTCCTGATAAGCAGCGTATGTTACCGTGGTCACTTCAGGTACGCCAGAGAGCATACCGCTCGTTCCGCCCCAATACAATTTATAATTTTGAATGATCTTATTATTTGCAGGCGGAGTAATCGTGACATCACCGGTAATGGTTTTATCGCTGCCGATCACTGCGTCCAGAGACAGACCGGAAGGCGCCGGCAGCGCTTTAATGGTAAACGAGGCGCTTGCCTCAACTTGATACCCGTCGTTAACCAAAAAATGAAGGGTATAGTCCCCCGGTTTCAAGGAGGAAGTATTGAATGTTAAGGTACCTTCTCCGGTCCCCGTGTAATGCCACTCCAGGTAGTTTTTCAGATTATCATTGGAAGCTTCATATAAAGCGATCCAATCTTTTGCATTCTCCGCCCCTGAATAGGTTACCTTAACACTTTCACCCTGCCAGTAAACCGACTTGTTCGCAGCCATTGTATAATCGGCCGCATAAGCTTTTTGTGCAAATAAACCTAACGTTGGTATGCTGAGGACGACTGCAAGCAAGACACAAAGTAGACGACTAAATAATGATTTTACTTGAGACACAGTATATTTCCCTCCCATTCAGGTCGTTGTCATATTCTCTTAATGTTTAGGAAGCTTTTTGTTAGTTGGCATGAATCCAGATTACATTGCTCCTGCTTAATGCGGGAGCCCACTGCGAAGGCGTTTCAACATCACTTATGATGATGTCAATGTCCTCCAACCCGATCACTTTATACGGGTGTATCCCGCCAAATTTGGTGTGATCGGTCATGATGACGGTCAACTGGGCAAGACTTACGATTTTGCGGATTAAATATCCCCTCTCGATATCGAAGCCGGTAATGCCGCCGTCAACGATGAAACCGTCAACTGAAATAAAAGCTTTGTCAACTCGGAAGTTTTCCGCCATACTTTCCGCTAAACCACCGCTGACACGCGAATACTTGGACGTGACTTTTCCGCCAAGGAGATAAATTTGACCGGTGAAGAGACCTTCTTTTTGATAGTTCATCAGCAGGTTCAAGATATCAAAAGAAAAGACGATGATCGTTATGTTTTGCTTGTTTTGCAAATAGTGAATAATTTGCATGGTCGTCGAACCGTCGTCGATAAATATCACATCATTGTCTTCCAGCAATTCAGCGGCAGCCCGTCCGATTCTTTTCTTCTCTTCAACCTGCACAACTTCCCGCTTGAGATACGTTTGTTCTTCGCGCTCTAATTCGATCTTGACGGCTCCTCCATAAATTCTCCGCAACTTCTTCTCGGATTCCAAATCCTCCAGGTAACGTCGAATCATTTCGTTTGATACCTTCAACTTTTTCGCCAAGTCGGCTGAGCGAACTTTGCCTTCCAAATTCAAAATATCGAGTATAATTTTCTTGCGCTCTTCACCTATTAACGACATATAACCATCTCCATCATTTTATTGAGCATGGGCTAATGACATCCACCTCGATTCCTGGACAGCTATTTTAAGCTTAAAGCCGAATATCCAAATCAATATAAAATACAAGTAAATAAATTGTTAATTGTTCCGTTTATTTTGACTTTACGTAAAAAAAAGCCAGCCAACACAAGATTCGTGTTCGCTGGCTTTTTGGCTGCCGCCCGACAGGCCTCCGTTCTATTCCGGTTTTACCTCGCCGGCCGGCTCGGCTGCTTTACCCCTTGAAATTTGCCAGATATTCCTTTACCCGCTCGGCTGCTTCCTCAACAGAGTCCGCTTGAACCATTACGCGCTTCTCACTGTCATAATGGCCCGCAGTATGCTCATAGCGCGGATCGTAGTAAAATTCCAGCAGAAGGCGGATTGCATGCTCATACTGCCCCGCACGCAGATTCGCTTCAATCTCCGCCGCCACAGGCGTATGAATCCGTTCCTTGATCCGCAGAAACGCCTCCAAGCACGCTTCCGCATGCTTTTCCGGCTCGTAATCCTCCATGATCTGGCGGACACGCTCTGCGACCGGGATTTCGATCCAAAGGTGAACGCCCTCTTCCTTCTTGTTCAGCAGAAATTCAGGCAAGGCCACCTTACCGATCCGCTGGCTCTCCGCTTCAAATAGAATATAGGGAGCTTCCTGATGCTGAAGCAGTCCCTGCAGCAGCAGGGAGTCGAACGTTTTCTGATTGCGGGAGGCATATCCGATATGGCCAAACACCGATCCGCGGTGTCCCGCCATTCCTTCCAGATCCAGCACCTGATAGGCCTCCTGCTGGAGTAAACGCAAAATCTTCGTTTTACCGGACCCTGTATGCCCGTTAATAACGATGGCAGGAGCCTTGACCTCAAAGTCCTCTAACTGCTCGACAACCCATTTCCGGTATGCGCGTATTCCGCCTGACAGGCGGTAAGCCTTAATGCCCATTAAGGAAAGGACGGTCGCCGACGTTTTGCTGCGCATGCCTCCCCGCCAGCAGAACACGGCCTTCTGCTCCGGAATGGCTGCAAATTCGCGGATAAATGCAGGCAGCTTGGCGGACACAATCTCAAGCCCTCTCTCTTTGGCTGCCTGCACATTTACCTGCTTGTACAGAGTACCGATCTCGGCCCGTTCTTCATCATTAAAAATCGGAATATTGATGCTGCCCGGTATGGTCGCCGCCGCAAACTCGGAAGGCGATCTGACGTCGATCGGAAGCAAATTTTTATTTTTCTGCAGCTTTAGCAATTCTTCAACTGTGATGTCCTGAATCAATTTCCCTATCGCTCCTCTTTCTGTCCCTAGCGGACAACGATGTGGCCCGGATGCTCTGCTGTAATTTCACCGATGCGCGCCGCTTCAACACCCGCCTTGAGCAAATCTGCGAGCAGGGCCTCCGTCTGGCTGCCCTCCACGGAAATCAGCAGACCGCCGGAGGTCACCGCATCGCACAAAATGTATTGGTCAAGCTGATCCATGTCCGCCGGGAAGGTCACCGAGCCTTCCAGATGGGCAAAGTTGTTTTTCGTTCCTCCAGGCACAAATCCGGCTTCCGCCAGTTCGCGCACACGCGGAAGAAGCGGTACGAGCGCTTTCTCGATCACGACTCCGTTGCCGCTGCCTTTGGCCATTTCCGAGGCATGTCCGAGCAGACCAAATCCTGTTACATCGGTGCAGGCATGCACATCATAGGAAGCCATCGTTTCTGCCGCCGTTTTATTTAATGTAGACATGACTTTGGTAACACGGTTCACTTCTTCTTCGCTGAGCTGGTCCTTCTTGATGGAGGTCGTCAGAATGCCGACACCGATGGGCTTGGTCAGGATCAGCTGATCTCCCGGCCGCGCTCCCGCGTTGGTCCGCACCTTGTCCGGATGCACAAGCCCGGTAACCGCCAGGCCGAATTTCGGCTCCTTGTCATCAATGGAATGGCCGCCCACAAGTGTAACCCCCGCTTCCTTCAGCTTGTCGCCGGCGCCCCGCAGAATTTCGGACAGAATGCTTTTATCCAGGGTATGAATCGGGAAAGCAACGATGTTCAAGGCGGTCAGCGGAGTGCCGCCCATGGCATAAATATCGCTGATGGCATTGGCTGCGGCAACCTGCCCAAACGAATACGGGTCATCGACGATTGGCGTAAAAAAGTCAACCGTCTGCACCATCGCCAGCTCGTCCGTCAGCTTGTAGACGCCTGCATCATCGCTTGTATCCAGACCGACCAGCAGGTTCGGGTTCGGTTCGGCAGGCGGAAGGCTGCGGATGACCTGCGCAAGGTCGGCCGGGCCGATTTTGCAGCCGCAGCCTCCTTTGGACGAGAGTGATGTCAGCTTGATACCGTTTATTTTATCTTGAAGTGACATGAACACAACTTCCTTTCATATGAAACTAATCCAAATAACTATTAGTGCGAGTTCAAAAAGTCAGGTTTTCAGCACCGGGAAGGTTGAATGAAGCCAGGGACTGAGGAGCGGAGCGTACTTGGGGTACGTGAGCACCTGAAATGTTTCCGGAGGAAACATGCTTCGAAAGCATCTGCTTAGGCCCGGCTGAATTCAAGATTCGATGTCGAGTCCGCTTCCTGATTTACTTCGTGATCAAAAGATGACTTTTTGAACAACCTCTATTATACTCCCCAAAGAAATATTAGTAAAAACTTCTCCTGCATGTGATATAATATCTCCCGTCCGCATTTTTCATAATGTATCGGCTAATTTCTTTTATCGGAGGGAAAGCAAGAAATGAATTCTTCAGGTTCCGCCCGGCCGTCCGGTCACTTCAACCGGAGAGCATTGCTGCTGGCAGTGCTCTTCATTGTGATCGCCGCGGCCGGCTTATTGTATGTAAAATGGTGGCCGTACTATGGCAAAGCCATCACATCAGCGACCACCCATTCCATCGGCTCTTCCATTCTGAATGGTGCGAATGAAGCTATCCCGGCCCCTTCGTGGAGCACGGCCTGGGAATATGCTTTAGCCTATTTCAAAGCTGTCTGGAAAGCGGCTGTGCTCGGCATCCTGCTTGGTTCGCTCGTGCAGGTGCTGCTGCCTTCCAAGTGGCTGTTGAACATGCTCGGCAAAGCCACCTTTAAAAGCACCGCCATCGGCGGTCTGGCCTCGCTGCCAGGCATGATGTGCACCTGCTGTGCGGCACCGCTTGCCGTCGGCCTGCGCAAGAAGAACGCCTCGGTCGGAGCGAGCCTGGCTTTCTGGATCGGCAATCCGACCATTAACCCGGCGACGCTGATTTTCATGACATTTGTTCTCTCATGGAAATTCACCCTGCTGCGGCTTGTATTCGGGCTGCTGCTTACGTTCGGGGTAAGCTATCTGGCCAACCGCTTCGCGCCAAATGAACAAGTGCCACAGGAGGTCGAAGCTGCGCTTCCTGAAGATAACAAACCGGAGCAGCCGGTTTATGTACGTTGGGGCAAAGCCATTTGGAGCATGTTTATTTCGGTCGTGCCTGCCTACGTGATCGCAGTTCTGCTGCTCGGCGCTTTCCGGGCCTGGATGTTCCCGGTATTAAGCGACACAGGCGCCAACAGCCTGCTGGCCATTATCGGCTTCGCGATCGCAGGCATGCTGTTCGTCATTCCGACGGCGGCTGAAATTCCCATTATTCAAACCTTTATGTCCATGGGCATGGGCGGCGGCCCTGCCGCGGCGCTGCTGCTGACACTTCCGGCGATCAGCCTGCCTTCCCTCCTGATGATTGCGAAGCATTTTCCGGCGAAAGTGCTGGTATTCACCGCTTCATCGGTTGTGGTTATCGGCATTCTGGCCGGGCTTGTCGGCTGGGCATTTCTGTAACGTATAGCGGTTCAGAAACAGGGTCCACCTTTGTGGGGGGACCCTGTCTTCTTTGAATGTATGTCGATAGATGTTTTTCTTATTCCCCGGAAAATACATCCCACCTGTGCCGATATTTTTCCAGCCGCGGATGGGCGCTTTCCGGCTCAGCGGATAAAAGCAGCCTCAGCTGTACAATCCACTCCTCGAACGTGGAAAAGGAAGCGAATAAATTGGCCATATCCGGGGTCATGTAGAGAAAATACGGGGACGGATACGTCTCAGTCAGATAACGCAAAGCGGTATCGATCGGTGTGTATTTTTTGCGCTTGCCGTCCCAATTCTGAATGCTGACCGTGGCATGACCGGAATCGAGCTTCCATTCTTCGAGACGTTTTTGCCGTTTATGAAAAGCGCTGACCGGCTCCTTCCACATTCGCCGGACCGTCTCTTCATGCAGCGGGTACAGCACCAGCTTGGCAAAAGCACGCTGCTCAAACGCAGCGAAAGCCTGCTCCAGTTCAGCATCCGTTATTTCTTCAAAAGAATCATAAAAAATGAGTGTTCCTTTTCGGCTCTCTTCAGGCGGTTCATATCCGTAAGGAACCCTAATGTTTTGTCTTGCCATCCCTTCTCCTCCTCTGCAGCAGTTCTTGCGAAATAACCAGCTATCTATATAGTGTCCTTTTTCAACTCTACTGTAACAAAAACATCTATCGATGAACAAAAAATCCGCGCGAGGCGCGGATCTTCTAGCTTAAAATATTCGATTTAACTATTTCAAGTCGGAAAGCAGATTTTTCATTTTAGAATAATAGCCGCTTACCCGGTCAACGGTGTAGTTGTACAGCAGCTGGTTTTCCGCCAGTCCAGACATCTCCTTGTCGATATCCACATTGTTCTGGTTGTTGTTCATCGATGTGTTCTGATCTTCAACAACCTTAAATTCCACCTGGTTGGAGGCGCTCGGCATTGGCAAATGCCGCGGATCGGTACGCTTCAGGGGAAGCTGGCCACTTGAGCCGCTTTCCAGCTTGCGCTTCAGCTCTTCCTCAAATTCAACAGACTGGGCCTTGTAATACGGTGTATCGGCATTGGCGATATTGTTCGCGATCACGCGGTTTTTGGCATTCAGCGCGACCAGCAGGGATGCGTTCAGTTCATTATTATTGGAATGAATCATGGTGACATTCTCCTCTTCTTTCTGGGTCCAAAGAGACAAATACAAGTTCTTTATCGGCAGTTTCATCGCAAAAATGAATAGCAAACATCTGTGATCCGGAGGATTTTTTTGATTTTTTCAGGTCTTATAAAATTATCGTGGAAAACCGTACCTTCTCGCACTCCATACCGTAATCAATGCAAACACCAGCAGAAGCAGCAGCACCCCTGGAAAAGCCTGCACCCCAACAAGCTCTACCAAAATACCACCCACAATTCCGCCGCCGGCAATAGCCAGGTTCCATACCGTCGTATTGATTGGCATCACGATATCCACCGCCTCTTCCCCGCTTGCTTCGGCAAGCGCAGTCTGCAGCAAAGTGGCTGCTCCGCCGAAGGTAAGCCCCCATAACGCCACTGAGACAAAAACTACCGGAGCGGATGTGCCGCCGACCCACAGCGCAACGGACACAAGTGCGAAGCCTAGCAAACTGAGTACTGCCAACAGGCGGAGCCTGCGGTCAATATACATGCCCACGATCCAGATGGAGATAAGCGCCGCTGCCCCAAAGACCAGCAGGACAAGATCCGTTCGGCCTGCAAGCCCTGAACGCTCAAGAAACGGAGCAATATACGTATACAAAATATTGTGAGCCAGCATCCAGGTTAATACGACGAACAAGATGGGACGTATGCCCGGCAGCATGAACACCCGACTGACCGACAGCCTTTGACCTGTCGGCTGACCCGGATAATCCGGCACCTTCCACAGCACCCACACAAGCAGTATCAGTGTTAAAAGAGACATGAGCCCGAATACCCAGCGCCAGCCGATCAGGTCACCAAGCAGAGTCCCGGCAGGCACCCCGAATGTAAGAGCGATTGGTGTTCCTACCATAGCAACAGCCAAGGCACGCCCTCTTAGAGCATCAGGCACCATGCGCCGTGCGTAGCCCGCAATCATTCCCCACGCAGCCCCGGCGGCCACACCGGCAAAAAATCGCGCGGTTAACGTCAAAGCGTAGCTGGATGATAAAGCGGTAATCGTGTTGAATACCAAAAAGCCGATGATTACGGCGAGTAATAACGGACGCCGACGGATCCCTCCTGTAAACATGGCGAATGGAATGGCCGCCACCAGCGAGCCGAGCGCATACAGCGTTACGAGCTGCCCCGCCATCGCCTTAGTAATCTGCAGCCCTTCTTCAATCTGTGGCAGCAGACCGGCGGGAATGGTTTCTGTAAGAATACAGGTAAAACCGGTCATGGCAAGCGCGAGCAGCGCCAGCCAGGGAAGGCGCTCCGGAATACTTGTGGATTGCACTTTGCCCTCCGGTGATGATGAATATCTTGACACAATATGCTCCTCCTTGGGTTAAATTATTTCTGGAACGATCACTCCACAAATACTAAACTAGCTCTCTTCTCTTGTCAATGACTTCTGGATCAATTAGTATATAATTAATTGAATGGAACGGAAAAATGACTACTGGCAGGAGTTCAACTTCTTTTGACGAAAAGTAATATGGAGTCTTCCATCATAGATGAATAGAGGGTGGGGAATTTTGAACTTTGAAAGTGCAAATTATTTCAAACCCGGCAAAAAAATTATGGTATTAGGCGGTGACGGGTTTTGCGGCTGGCCTACCAGCCTGCATCTTTCCGAATTAGGCCACGGAGTAACGATTATCGATAATTTCTCCAGGCGCAACATTGATAATGAACTTGAGAGCAATTCCCTTACTCCCATTTATCCCATGGGTACAAGACTCCAGGCTTGGGAGGAAATAAGCGGACAGCTTATCGACTTCCACAGAGTAGACATTGCAGTTGAGTATGAAAAGCTGCTGCAGATCGTCAAGGAGAAGAAGCCTGATGTTATCGTTCATTTTGCGGAACAGCGTTCTGCCCCCTACTCCATGAAATCCCCGGCGCACAAGCGCTACACCATCAACAACAATCTGAACGCCACACATAATCTATTAAGCGTCATCGTAGAATCAGGCTTGGATATTCATCTTGTCCATTTGGGTTCTGTCGGGATATATGGATATGGAACGGCCGGAATCAAAATCCCCGAGGGTTATCTGGACGTTGAAGTACAGACCGAATCAGGAGAGCGTTTGAAAAAGCAAATTCTGTACCCGACCAACCCTGAATCCATCTATCATTTGACAAAGTCGCAGGATCAGCTCCTGTTCTTTTATTACAATAAAAACGACCAGGTCAGAATTACCGATCTGCATCAAGGAATTGTATGGGGGACGAATACAAACGAAACGAGGCTGGACGAAAGACTTGTGAACCGGTTTGACTATGACGGGGACTACGGCACCGTTTTGAACCGTTTTTTAATGCAGGCGGCTGTTGGCCACCCGATTACCGTTCATGGAACCGGCGGGCAGACACGAGCTTTTATTCATGTTCAGGATACTGTCCGCTGTATTCAGCTTGCTATCGAGAATCCCCCGCTGCCTGAAGAGAGGGTGATGATTTTTAATCAGGTCACCGAAACGTATCGAATCCGTGAACTTGCAGAGCTAATCAGTAATCTTACGGGTGCTCCCATTCAGTACGTGCCTAATCCCCGCAACGAGCCGGCCGAGAATGAGCTGAACATTTCCAATGATCACCTGCTGTCCAAAGGGCTCAATCCCATCACTCTCGATCACGGTCTCTTGCAGGAAGTAACTATGATCGCCAGAAAATATGGGCACCGTGTGGATCACGCGAGAATTCCGGCAACCAGTACGTGGACCAAAGAGAAGCAGCCCGGTGTTTATGATGCGTTCAGTAAATAAAGGCGGGGGCAGCTTATGGACTTATGAAGTCCTGGGCTGTCCCCGCCTTTTCTTTTTGCGTTCTTAACGAATCCCCCTAATGTTCTCCGGCAGTTCCTTCTTCAGAATCAGCCGCTGGAGTTATCGGATACTCTTCCCCGTCCACTTCAACCGTGCTACCTTCCTGAATGGAGTAATCTTCATTAATCGTAACCAATACCTTGTAAGGATAAGAAGGCCGCTTCGTTACAGCCGGAGCGCCCGTTGTCGACGATCCTGCTGTGCTGCCAGACGGGTTTCCGCTGCCATTTTCAGCTCCGGCAGGTTCGTTATTCCCCTGTGTGCCATTCTCAGACCCAGCAGACTGGGTCCCCCCCTGTACTCCATTCTCAGACCCGGTAGATTGAGTATCCCCCTGTGCATTTGCAGACCCGGTTCCGCTTACTGATAGGGTGCCTTCTCCGTCCCCGGTCGAAGCATCCGACGTCACCGGCTCAAGCGTAAAGTCTTTAAATTCATGCCGCTCTCCCTCAGAGTCCGTGATGTTGATCGACTCGGGCTCAAATGTCTCCTGCCGCACGAAGTCCGTGAAAGCAAACAAAAGCTTTAACCCTTTCACTGTTGAGCCTCCCTCTTCCGCTGGCAATGTCACTTGTACTGCTGGAGTCTCCTGCTGCGGTGAAATCGGCTCTGCTTCCGTAGTTGCGGGGGACAACGTATTATTCGTCTGGGCCGTCTGCAGAGAAGTGCCTTCCGGTTCCTGGCTTAACAGACCGGAGGCGAACACGACCACCACTGCAACCAAAGCGGCCGTAGCAAGCAATACCAGCAGTGCTCTGCCCTTGCGCAGCTTACGCAGCGTTTGCAGCAGCGGCGGATCGGTTGCCCGTTTCGCCTTATTGTAGAATGCCAGGTAAGGGCCTTGCGCCTGCTCGAAATGACGCCGCCACAGCGCTTTCTTGTGCAGGCCCTCCTTTCCTTCCTCCTTGAAGAACGCCATCAGGCTCTTCTGGTAATCCGGATGGAAACCTTTACGCGGGTCGCCCAATTCCTCGCTCCAGCGGATAAAGCGAAAGACAAGTTCAACGTCTCCTGCCCAGCTCCGCACATCCCTCAGCAGAGCGTCGTAATTCAATACCCTGCTTCCTTTCTCCGACAGCTCGCTGTAGGCAGGAAGCAGCCGGGCATAATTTCCGTTTTGCAGTTCGGCCGGTAGCCAGCGCTTGGCCCAGCCCTGCACATGCTCCCGTTCCTGCTCAGAAAGCTCCAAAAGCAACGAAGGCTCCGGCTTCTCCGTTGTGAACCAATCATAGGCCGCCACAAATTCGACAGCCAGCGACTGCAGCCTCGGCGGGAGCTGGGCTACCCATGGTCCAAGATCCGCACGGGTACAGAAGCCCAACTGCTTCAACTGGGCTGGCGTGATCTCCTGCAGCTTGACTTCCGTCAGCAGGAAACATTCCCCCGCTTCGTACAGCTTGTCCAGCATCGCTTCTTCTGCAGGCGTGCCCAACCTTTCATGCATCATGTTCAATACGCTCTGCTGAAAATGCACCGTTGCTTCGTGCCGCTGCGGCATGGAACGCAGCCGGTCCATGACCGCCGCTTCCGCCAGCTTCTGGAACTCCGGACGATTCAGCAGCTCCGGCTGAACCCTGCCCCAATCCCGGAACAGGTCAAGCATATCCTGTACGTCCGCAGCTCTCGCAAGCTTTTCCTGGGCGTAAGGAAGGAACAGCGCGTTCGTCAAGGCGCCTGTGCTGAGCACCTTATGTAAAAATACAGCGCAGAGCGCCGGGCTGCTGTCAATAATTTGGCAGATCCGTGCCGCTAGGTCCGTTCTTTTGGCGGCATGCAGATTATTCAATGAACGGATCAGATACTCGATCAGCTTGTTACCGAGATATGAGGAATCGGCATTGTAGTAATCCTTGAAGCACTTGATCACGTCCGGGTCAGGCAACGCGCCTTGTCTGACGGCGTCAAATTCACGGTCGAACGAGGCCAGAAACAGGTCATTCAGCCTCATCCGCCGCCGCATCGCTTCCGGGCTGGTCAAGTATTCATTCAGCCCCTGCAGTACGGACGCTTTATTCCGTTGATACCACTCGTTCTCGCCCCGCTCCATCCGGTAAAAGACGCTCAGCTCATCGTAGCCCTGCAGGCTGAGCTCCCGCCCAAATTCCATTCCTCTCAGCATCTGATCCGCGAACTTGAAGAAGGCTTCAGGGGATTCTCCGTTTTTTACATGTTCCCACATAAACTCCACAAACGGCCTTTCGCCTTCCTCGGCCTCTGCATTCAAGATGCGTCCCTGAGGAAGGTCAAACACAAATTCCTTCTCCATATTCCGGTCGCCCGGCCGCAAACTACCCTGCGGCACAAACGTCAAATGCATGCCTTTCCTGCTGGCAGGCTCCGCGGCATAGGTCAGAAAACCAAGCTTCTTTCTGAAGTCATATGGCATATAGCCGTATAAAACGAACAGCAGCTTTTTGGCAGCGGTTGACGTATCCCCGGCCGGGACATTCAGCGAGACATATACCTTTTTGCGGCCGGACAGCGACGTCATGACCGCATACAGCAATCTTTTGAAGGTCTGCTCATCGATATTCAGCTCGGTAAGCACGGATGCCGGTGCAACGGCTGGATATATCTTTTCCGCAGGCAGAGTGTCCAGCTCGGGCAGCTCCATTCCTTGTTCGATGTCATACGAGTCCGCAAAGGTCGTATTCAGCCACTGCTTGTAATCTGCCGTCCCCTCCCCGTGACCGGCAGGAATGACAAAATTATGCGTAAAGAATGCGCTTCTTAGTCCCGTAAAATCGGCAGCCTTATAAAGGCTGCGCCCCAGTACGATATCTCCGTTCTCTGTCCGTACGAGATGAACAGCATCCGGATAAGCCTTCTCGTCCTTCTCCCCGCGCGAAGCCAGTTCGGCAGGCGCATCGTACACACATAAGGGATGCAGCACTTTTTTGATCCAGTTGTTCTCCAGCCCCTGCGATTTGGCAATCGTATCGAAGCCTTCAGCGGCCCGGAAAATGCCCTGCCTTTCACGGGTGTACATCTGCTGCTGGATGGGCTTCAAACTGCTCAATGCAATTCTCTCCCCTCAATGTACTTCAGCTTGTACAACAGCCAGATGAAAGGCTCGTCCACCCGGATCGGGCTGACCAGCCCCTGCAGCTTCTGGTTCACCGGATTGCTGCCAAGCGCAGATACGGCAAAATAAGCGGTGTTGGAAAAGTAAACATCCATCGTGCCCTTGAACGGCCTGTCCACCTTCTCGATAAAACGCCGGATTTCACCGTCAATATTGGCAACCTCGGTCAGATCCAGATAATTGCGGTGCTCCATCGGGTTAAAAACATTGCTGTTGCTCTTGATGTAAGTGCCTTCCTCATCGGCAAGCGCCGTCAGCATATCGCTCTTGGTCAGTACCACTGCAGTTGGAATGTCTGTTTTCGTTTTGTCCTGATAGGCGATAAAATCACCAAACAGGGTCAGCACAACATCGCGCGGTTCGTCATATTGGGCCACAAATTCCCTCGGCTGACCGCCCAGATTCAGCTTGATGCGCTCACGAATGGAACGGATCTGCAGCGGATCGACCATGAACAGAATGCCTGCCGAATTTTTGATATGCTGGCCGTGCAGGCCGAGATAGTCCTGATCCACCATGCCTTCACCGGCCACGTCAAAAAAGACCAAGGTCAGCGGCGCCTTCTCCTCATCCTTGAACACAAACTGGAAAATGAAAGGCTCCTGCATCTTCTCCTTTTGCGTGGAGGAGAGCAGATCGCCCCGCTCGAACAGCGGCTCCTCGTACAGGGTGCGGAATTTGCGGCTGATCTCCGCGTTCAGCGGCATGCATGCGGCGCCGAAATGATCGGCGGTATAATGCTGCAGCGTATGAATCAGCGAGGTCATGTAGACCGACTTGCCCGCCTGTGAAGCCCCGATTATGGAAATGATGTTGCTCGGCACCTTGCCCGCCGTTACCGGCAGCTCGTTATGGCAGTGCGGGCACAAACGGCGACGGGTCAGTTCCCCATAACGGTCCGTCAGGCCGATCAGCACATGATCGGAATACATGTGGTGCTCCTCCGGCACATCATGCGGATGAATAACTGCCTCCATCTCGTACACCTGGTCGAGCCCAAACCGCTCCCGGTATTTATTTAGCAGCTCATCCTCGCCAAGCGCAAAATCCTCGTCATCCTCACGGTAATGCGCAGCCCGGAAGACTACATCCTCCGGAGAAAATTTGCTGAAGCAATACGGACAGACGATATCATAGAACAGCGGCCTCGGTTCAGGCTGCGGTTTCTTTTTGAAAAATTGCTGAAAAAAGCCCATACTTCCTCTCCTCTCATTCAGGAATCAGCTCGAACGTGCTCCCATACTTGCGGCCGTCAGTGAAAAAAACACGTACATATTCGCTGGCCCCCACCTCAATGGGTGGCAGCACGTTTCTGCCGGCCGCAAACGGTCTCGTGAATGGATAAACGGTTCCGTCCTCCTTGTCTAGCGGATAACCGCCCTCCTTCTTCACGTAGCAGAGCGCCTCCTGGGGAACCGGAATTTCGGCAGTGACAGTGATCCGGACCGTCTTACGGCGGGTGAACAGGCCTTTCTTGTGATCCACCGTGTAGCGGATCCTGGCTTTGCCTGTACTGATTTCCGCACTGTTGCGGCCGTCGCCCTGCCGAACAAGCACCATCTGCCCGTCTTCTGTCATGCTGGCGTATACCGTATAGCGAAGACGGCCGATGCCTTCAATCCGATCCCGGTAGCTGCCCGCCGCTTTATATTCTTCACGGGTAAACAGCCTCAGCCCCCCTTCCGCCGAAGGAGGAGAGCCTTCCGCCGTCTCCGCGTCCCGCTTTTCAATGTATACCGCCTGCACGCCTTCAGGCCAGCGCCAGCGGAGCACCACCTGGTTGTCAACCAGCCTGCAGGACAGCTCGGATATGGCGGGCATGCCTGGCTGAGCTTCTCTATAGTGCATTGTTTATGCCCCCGTTTCCGTCCTTAAAATCCTTTGCTGCTGCTGTTGCGGCGCTCATGGTCGAACCCTTCCCCGCCTCTGCCCGGACGAGTTGACACTCCGCGGCCGGTGCCGCCGGATGATTTGCCATGATCGCGAATCGGCAGCACAAAGGAAAAGAGGGCGATAATGCCTGCCAGCAGCAGTGCCGCCAGCAACCTGACGATAGGGTCCAGCCAGATGGAGCCATGAAGCCCATTCTCCAGAAGCAGGCCTGCCAGCAGTCCTGCCGGGATGCCGCCAATGGCAAAATTCCTCGCCAAATAACGGTTGTCGAACATGAGTCCGAGAGCAAGCCCGATCAGCGCTCCGATCATGACCAAAGCCACTGTACGGTAGATGGCCAGGTAGGTGCTGTCCGCGTACATGCCGGTACGCTCCGTTAGCAATGTCCGGTCTCCAAGACTGTTGTAAATCTCACCGAATACGAGCGAAAGCTGGCCTGCATCCGTTACATCATAGTAGGTGCCGCCGGTCATCTGCGCAATCGTCCGCAGCAGCCCGACCCCGCCGGCATCTGTCATGCTGAGGCCCACGGTATTGACTGCGATATTCCGCTCCATATAAGGTGCAAGAGCGTTGCCCGTATTCAGCTCGCTGTAGCCATCGGATAGCAGAATGACCATGGCGCCATTGTCGTTTTCCCCCTGGGCTTCGATCTGGCGCAGCGTTTCACTCAAGGCCAGATCGATATTAGTCCCCGAATCCGTGTTTGGAATCTGATCCAGCTTGTTATAGACGGCCTGCTTTTCGGTATCCGTCCCGACCGGTGTGAACGGCTGCAGCACCTGCGGCTCGTCGCCGAACAGGATGATTGACACCCGTTTGTCCTTGTCCATTTGGCCGATCATGTTTTTGGCCGCGGCAATCCGATCATTGTTTGGATCGTTTTGTGCCATGCTGCCAGAGTTGTCGATGACCAGCACCAGATCGTTCACCTTTTTGGCTCCCGCAGGATTGATTTGATACCCTAATTCCAGTAGTGATCCTGCCGCAAAAAGCAGAACGAGCGTGGCAGGCACCAGCAATTTCCACGACAGCCCCGCATAACGCTGCTTCCAGGACATCCCGTTCAGCTTAGGACTGATCAGCTCGGCGATCAGACAGAACAAACCGATACAAAATGCCATGATTCCGAAATAGACACCGATGACCAGCCAATGCGGCCACTCGTCAAGAAAACGCAGCAGAAGGATTTCACCGATCAGAAACCCTGCCGCTCCCCCGATCAGACTGAACAGCAGCAAAAGAAGATTTATTTTTCTCTGCATCATACCCCTAACCCCTTTTCAATTAGATCAAGCTTCGTATTTGCTCAGCGTAATTCAGGCAGCAGCTCCGCGGTGATCCCGTGCAGCTCGTATCCATTCGCGGAGTACGTCTCGTAATACGTCTTTCCGTTCCTGTACACCATCAAATCCTCCATATGAAAACCGCCCATCAACTGCAGCTTCTCCACTCCGCTGCTGCGCTTTTCATGCACGAAGCCTGTCTTGTAGAGGCGGGATGAGTCATCCGCACCCAGGGCGTAAGGCAGAAATTCACCTTCATAATCACCGAAAAAATACCTTTCTTCGTATCTGTGCTCATGCGTGTAGTCAAGCAGCCTCACACTGATCACCGCATTCTCTTCAAGCGTACGGTATAAGCGTTTAAACAGCTCATCCTGAGGCACAATTTGACGATTCTCGTAATCCGAGACGACGTTGGCGCGCCGCAGCAGCTCTTCCTCGAACGTCTGTTTGAAAGGCTCCGCGCTCAGGATCAGGCTGCGACAGGTCAGGATAAGTCTGTCCACCAGCCCATCCGGTCCTCTGCCCAGCAGCTCCGCGGACGAACCCATAAACCGCTCCTCGAAAAACACCTGCTTGCCCCGCTTATTCTCGATCTCTGTCATGATCTCTGCAGTCACATGTTCATAATACTCGAACAGATTCTGGCCGGTATATTGATCTGCCAGCCGGATGCTGTCCTCAGCAGCCGTCCGCAGCTCCACCTTCACCTGCTCCAGCTGTGCGGCCAGCGCTTTCGTCTGCCTGTGCAGCCGCTCCAGCGCAGCCTCGCAGCGGCGGAGGGCTTCCAGCTCTGTATGAAGCCGCAGCATATGCAGCTTGTGGCTGTAGACTGTCTCCGTTAAATAACGGATCAGGTTCCGCGTATTATGCTTATCCATCAGCGGCAACCGCTGAAAAGGCTGATCCTCGACGGAGGCCGCATACAGAGCTTCCAGCTCCGCACTGCTGACGGCGAGGTCATTCGCCGTATCGCGGACCAGATTCCTCACCGCGCCGAGCACACTGCCCGCAGCCTGCTCATCCGTCCATTCCAGCAGCTCGTAAATGCCCGCCTCCGCGCCTGCCGCGGAAAGAGACGTACGGCTGCGCAGCCACTCCTCCGCATCGGAAGCATGGAGCCGTGCGGCTGCGGCCTCCTCAAAATTTTGCCTGAAGAACATGCGGCAGCCCTCGCCAAACAGCGCTTCCTCCGCCTCCTGCAGCGTCATTCTCTTCAGAGCACCGTACCCGATGCCGGAAGTCATCAGGCCCGTCATATCCCTGATCGCCGACGGCTCCGGCACCAGGCTGTCGAGCAGCTCCTCCCGGTCCGGGGCATCAAGGCCGAAATACGCCAGCTTGTCGCGGATGCTCCAGTCCCGGCCGCTCTTCATGCGCTCCAGCAGCAGCATGTAGAAATGATACAAAACCGTCAGAGCAATGGATTCATTGGGCCTCTTCACCCGCGAAAAGCCTGCCGACACATATCCGGCCCGGCCTGAGGCGGTCATGATATTGTTCTTGAACGATGTATTGTTATACCCGCCATCCTGCGGTCTGTACTCCTCCGCTGTCCTGCTGCGGTTCTTGAGCAGCTGGATGTGGCAAATCATTTCGCAATTCTGGCGCAGCTCATCGGGAACGATCATGCCGCGTTCGTTTTTGTCCGCAAGCAGGTAGACCAGATCGAACAGCGGAGCCGAAGCATGCTGCACCTGAATCGCGAGCCGCTCCTCCGTCAAGTGCAGGGGAGCGGAGAACGTAAACCCGGGACTCTGCATCCATTCCAGCTCACGCAGGAACGCCACATTGACGGCGCTGCTGTAACCGAACTGCTCTTCAGGGCTTTCCTTCACCAGGGCGTATAAATCCGTCTGCACTGACTTGAAGGATTGGCCCAGAATATAATCCGCCAGCAGCGTGACTTCGGCAACTACGGTGTTCAGCGGATCATCGGCACAGGTGATGACGGACAGGTGCACCCGTTCAAAGGAAGAATAAAGCTTCCCGTATTCCGCCAGCTGACGGGCGGCCTGCCGCAGCACGGCATTCAGCCGTATAAGCTGTTCCTCATTGCTGTAAAAGGCACGGTACAATCCGCTTCTCACCGACTTGTCATCCAGCCCGTCAAGCGGCGGAATCACATGTCCGAGTACCCCGTCGGTGGAATGCAGCGCATCAGTCTGCGCAGCAACATGGATGTAGGCAACCCCGGCACTGTTATCCCATTTGCGACTGTTAATTTCCATCACCGTTTTCAGGGCCGGGCCGCAGCGGTCCCCGACAAAGAGAAACACAGCGGGGTAATGGATACTGCTGCGCCCATCCCCACTGCCGATAAACTGCTCTTCCGCACGGGCATAAGCCTCGGCAAACTGGTTCAGCTTCTCCCTCATGGCCTACTTCAGCCTTCTGCGGATATCGTTCAGCTTGCCCGCCATTTCTTTATAGAAGGCGTACAGCTCCTCGCCGTTCGCGAGTTCTACCCGCTCATACTGCAGCTGGTCGCGCCCTTCTGTAAATGCAGCAGCCAATTCGTCGAGCTTTGCCAAGAGAGGCGTTATATCCTCCGAGGAAGTCATATCGGCATCACGGCGTGATGCTTTGCGCAGCAGCACGGCACGGTGTTTTTCATCCAGTGCGCGGAAATTGCTGAACACCTCATACTCCACATAGCTGCGGCTTTTCAGCACATTGGCAAACGGCTCCCAGGCATCCTCCTCCGGATCGCGGTCATACACATACAGCGCTCCTTTTTTGGTGATGGTGCCCGTATACAGCGCTTCGATGAACTGGTCCAGCCACTTCTCCTCGTCCTGGAATTTGTCCAGCACTGCGCCCAGTTCCACTGCTTTCGCCTGAATGCTTTCGCGCTTCGCCAATTCGTCGCGCACAACACGCGACAGCTCAGGGGAACGAATCAGATTCTCCTGTGCCAGCTCTTCATTGATGCTGCCAAAGATATCCTTCACGTATTCGGTCTCCAGCCCCTCGGACAGCAGCCTTTTTAGAGAATCAAACGCACGTTTCACTTCGCCAAGATTCGGCTTCGCTTCCTGAAGGCGCATATCGTAAGGGGCAAGCATGGCGTTCAGGTCCAGCGGGCGTGTCTTCGCTACTTCATAGCGGCTGCTTGTGTTCTTGTCATCCCCTTTCAAACGGATGATACCTGCCGCGGTTGCACGGGCAAACTCCTCCCGCACGCGCGCATTGTACTGCTGAACACGCGGGTTGACGTAAATGTCCCCCCACGATTTTTCCGGAATCGGCGACGGCAGGAATGTCCAGTTGTTCTGTGCCGTCTGCACGAGATGGCGTCCGATGCCCTCGCGGTCGAGAATCGTTTTTTCGTAGCTTTCTTCATACACCTTAAGCGGAGTGTACACAAACAGTGGCACCCCGTTGCGTGTATTCAGCCAGAAGATGCGGTTTTTGACCTCGCTCTCCTTGATCGTAAAATGGGACTTGCCGACCGCGTTATTCTGATAATTGCGGATGCCCTTCAGGATGCCCGGCGCCTGCACCGGCACGGACACAAAACCCCAGGAAGGGAAGTACAGATTGCCGGAGCTGTTGCTCAGATGGAAGACCGGAACGGCATCTTCATCAAGACGGCTGGCGATATGGCGCTCCACAAACTTCTCCACCGCTTCGTCCTGGCCGTATTTCATCATCAGGAAGTCTTCCATGGAACGGGTGATGAGGTCGCCGAATTTTTCGGTCAAAAAGTCGGAGATGGAGCTGACAATATCGATTTCCTGCTCCTTGACCCACTGATTGGAGTGTGTAAGAAGCTCCTGGGTGAAATCGCGGATCAGGTCGTCCCCGTCGCGTTTTTCCATCATATTGGATACTACCGCCGCGATATCCGGCACGCTGACCAAATTCCAGTAGTAGGTTTTATTGCCCTTATGGTCGGACTGCTCCTCTCCATTAATGAGGATGTCGCCGTTCTTGGAGAAGATCCCGCTCAGAGCATTCAGAATCTCGGAATAAACATTATAAATGCGGCTGTTCTCCTGGTTCAGCAGATCGTACAAATCCTCGTAAAATTCGATCAGTTGCTCCGTGCGCTCCACATCGGCGCGCAGCCAATATTCATTGATTTTGGCTTCAATATAAGCGTTTTTCTTCTTGTCCTTGGAGACAAAGGCGCTTTTCGCGTCGCCCATTTTGTCTTCAGCCTGCTCACGCGCGGCCTCAATATCACGCGGAATCCGGTGCAGGCTCTCACGCAACGTCTCGATGTAAGACAGCAGCATTTTCAGCAGGCAGAAGCCTTTCTCGGTATAAATAAGCCGCGACACATAAAACGGCCCTTGCTCCGGATGCAGGAACATACGCCGGATTTGATCCGTGAACTGGCCGACAATTTCGCCGGGCAGCTGCTTCTTCGCCTTGATGTATTCCTCGCGGGCGCGGGTCAGGAAGGTTTGCTCCAGCTCGGTGTCCATGTTGACGACCTGCATTTTGATCACATTGCTATAGCTGAGCCGCTCGCTGTTCTCATAGCCCGGAAGCGGCTCGGGAACACGGGACTCGAAGTTTTTGATCATGCTGTCGAGATCCACGCCCAGCTTGCGCGCAAATTTCTCCACTTCCTCCTGGCCGGGAGCCTTCTCGAACATTTTCTCCATCTTGCCGAACAGACGGTAAGCGAGATATGTCGTCATTTCCTCCACCGGCAGGACAGCGGACGAAGCGCCGATGATGTTGTATTCATAGTTGGCAGGATACGCCCGGTTCATCTGCGCGATGTTGGTGCGGATATTGCTGATATAGTCATGGATGGCGAACTCCTCGCCGGACTGCTTTTCCTCGCTGGCCATAAAGTTCGTAATATTTTCCGCCGTCACGTTCATGCAGTAATCATAGGCGTTCTCCAACAGCTTGCCTTCCGTATTTGTGGCCGAGATCAGGTGACAGAGATTAAACGGCGGCAACGGCGAGTTTACTGTCAAAATATTTCCGTACTGCTGCCTGAACCGTTCGCTGCGGCTGTCCACGTTCATCCAGTAGTCCAGCTCTTTCAGTGCGGCGTACCCGTTCTTCTTGATATACTCGCGGGTATGCTCGCTCAGGCTCTTGTTCGCCAGATTGACGTCAGGTGTAAACAGATAACCGAGAATATTCACCCGGTCGATGCCCGCGGAGCCGTGATCCCGTTCGATAATGCCTCTTACGATGTATGAAATATCCAGGAACGAGCCGCTGCCCGTCCCCCCGGACAGGCCGGAAAGCAGAAACACCATCAGCTTTTTGTTCGTGCCAACGGACAGTGTTTTAATCTTCTTGTCAATGCTCTGCACGACCTGGTTGATCTTGGTGAACAGCAGCAGCCGTCCGGCCTGGCGCACACCGGCAGCGCCGTTCATGCCGTCGGTAATGCTCAGCTCCGGCGACAGCCACTCCGTTATGTACGGCTCGAGAATGCTGCGGTTTTGCAGCAGACCGCCGATCTCCGCATTGGACAGCAGCACGAACTCGTTAATCGGATCGAGGCCGATGCCCTTGTACTTTTTGTTCCGGTCCTGCTCATTGGTTTCAAAAGCGAGAAATTCGACATTGTCCGGCTTGTCGGACTTTTTCTTGGATACCGGATCTTCCGGCAGCTTAAAGCGGCGGTTGATCTGGTATTTCAGGCGCAGCAGGGCATCAATGCCCGTGCCGCCCAGACCGATGATCAAAATCGGATTGTCGATCGTGTCCACCCTGATCTTCTCGCTGACGATACCGCCGCCGAGCGATACGTCCAGCTGCTGGATATGCTCTCTAACTACTGGTTTCATCCTTCTACCCCCTGAACATATTTATGGAATAAATTGCTTGGATAAATTTTTTTTAATAAAGATGGATTTATCAGCTGTTGACTGACAAATACTCAAGCAAAATCGTTTTGCCTGCGCTGCCGAGGGGAATCGTCAGTCTGTCACCGTTCTTCAGCTCGACTCCGCGCGCTGCATCAATGGCTCTGCCGGATTTCTCCACCGTCAGATCGCCCGTGCTGCGTACCGTCAGACGGTCGCCGCTGCCTGGAGTAAACACAATTTTCTCCGTCCCGGTGAATTCGGGAGCCAGCTGCAGCAGCTGATGCAGATTGAATTTGCCGCGGAAGCCGTTCAGCTTCCTGTACTGCGGATACGATTTCTCGCCCGTATTTTCATCCCTTACCTCCACGACCATTTGTCCCACAAAACCCCTGGTCGCTTTCTTGAAATACTTCCAGATGAAAAAGGCCGCAGCTAACAGGATAAGAACAATAACCCCCATCAGGACCGCCGGAAGCCACAACCCAGCCCTGCTGTTACCCGCTCCGGCCGATGCAGACGAGCTGCCTGATGCTGCCGCCCCCGCCCGGATGTTCACCGGATCGGTTTCGCGGAAGAAGCTTGCGTCCTCTGCCCTTACCTTTAATTCATAATTGTGGTCCTCCGGAATTTTGAAGGTGCCGCTGAAGGAGCCATTCTGATTGTCCAGCTCCATTTTGTCCGTCTTGCCAGTGTCCAGATCCGTAATGTTCAGCACCGCATTCATGCCTTCATAGAGCGAGCTGTCCTGCAACTGCTGCCCTCCGCTTGTCAGGTAGGCATTGATGTTGATGCTGTCGCCCTTCCCGTAGTCCTGATCGGGAATCTGGTTCATGGAAAGGCCCAGATCGTAGTTGAATACCAGATTAATATCGATCTTATCCTGGCTGACACCCTTAACCTGCAGCTTCCAATCCCCGGCCTGCGGCTTCAGCATCTTGATGAGCGAGTAGCTTTTGGACTTCGAGAGCAAAATATCATTTGCAGGAATTTGTCTTGTCTTGCCCTCGGGATCTACAAGCCGCGCATCGACAGGCTTCGAGGACATGATGGAAATATTGGCTTCCAGCACATTTTCATTCGGCACGTTCACGGTTACGTCCTGGTACTGTCCGTTCCCGGTCATGGACTGCAGGGGAACGACATTCAGATCCAGATTGCTGGCGAAAATCTCGCTCAATATTCCGGGCAAATCGTCCGCATTGCTGGTGATGAAGGACTTGCCGCCCGTCTCTTTGGCGATGCTCGCCAGCGACTCCTTGTTGAGCTTGCCGTCGGCGTTCAGGCCGATCGTATAGATTGGGACGCCGCTCTTCTTCGCCTCTGCAACCGCCTGCTGCATATCCTGCTGTGAATCCGCTTCGGTGCGTCCTGTGCTTTCATTCAAATCGTTGTTACCGTCAGCCAGCATCACAATCATGGGAGCATGCCCGGCTTCCGCCCCGTCCTGCAGCAGATTTACCGCTTCTTTGATCCCGACGGAGGTATCCGTATATGCGCCGCGGTTCAAGCCGTCAATAAATTCCTTCAGCCCGGCCTTGTCTTCCTGGGATTTTACGGTCAGCAAAGCCTTCTCCCGCTGGATGACGTCCGTATAGGCTACAATTCCTACCTTATTGTCCTGTTGGGACAGCATGTCTATGAACATTTTCATGGCTTCATTGCCGATTTTGTCGGGATCGCTCGTATTCATGGAATTGCTGACATCAACCACGAGCACCGCATCCACCTGTGAAGCGGAGCTTGCCGCGTCAGCCTTCAAAGGCAGCACTCCTGCCACAGCCGCTGCGAGCATCAGCAGCGACAATATTCTGCATGTTATATGCCTGAATCGACTTCTCATCTCTGTACCCCTTTACCCATAGTTCTATAGTTGTACTATGCTTCTCTTAAATTTTGATGAAATGAAGATGAAAATTAGCTGAAAAGTACCCTCCCTCTGTCGGACAGCCTTCTGTAAACAGCCGACATTTTACCATTAAACAGCAGCAATGATATAATTATAGCGCAATCAATGCTGCAAATTATGAAAAAACTGACACCATTTCATGGAAAGGAATGCATATGATCTCTTACGGATGTCTTGCCGTTTTGTTTCTTTTTGTCATGATCAAGCTGCTAAACTACTATTTTCATAGAAAAAAGGCGCCTTCGCTCGAACAAATCGACACCGAGCTGCTGGCCGCTTTGAACCGCAGGAGTGAGCACTCATGAAGACCCAGAAGCAGCCTGTCCGCTTCCGTCCGTTCGTCAGAACACGTTACGCCTTTCAAAAGCTGCGGATTTGCAAACACTGCGGCAGCTTCACCGCTTTATGGGAGGATCAATGCTCCTCCTGCGAAAGAAGCACGCTCATCCCCGTACAGGAGATGGCTAACCGCAAAACCTCCCGCTATTTCGGCAAAGATCTGTTCATCGGCATGGTGATCGCAGGAGCGGCCATTTATTTCAGCACCTCTACAGAGCAGACGCTGCTCGTAGCAGCAGGCTCTCTGGCGCTGCTGTTACTTCTCTGGGCAGTGCAGCGCGGGATCAAGCCTTTCGAGCAGAGACGGCAGCTGCGGCGGCTCTTCAAATACCATTTCGAGGATCTTGAAGAATGCTTGACCCGCAACCGGGCCGAAGCGGTTGCCCGCAGGCAGACAGATGAGCTGCTCTGCTACGAAATGCTGCGCGAGGTCGGCGTATTGCTCAGGGATGACCGGATGAAGCTGCAGCAGATCGCGCTGCTGCAATCCTTTGTGTTGCGGCGTGATATGGATCTGATCCTGGATGCCCTGCTGCTGAAGAGCTTTGAGCCGCTGCTAGCCGAATATATTGGCGAGATCGCCAAAATCAAGCGCGAGCTGATCAAGGAGAAAACGCTCCGCTACGTCACCTTCTACGAGAACCGGATTTTGGACATGTCCGGCGGTGAGCAGATCCTGATCTCCGTCGCCAGTGCAGCCGTACGCTTGAAGAAATATGTAGTGGGACATGCCAATTTTATTTACAGATATGCCCGCAAGTTGCCTGAAGATCGCTTTCTGCGGCTGCACAAGATGGTTACGGCCAACCCGTACGAGCCATTTGGCGATCTTGCCGATGAAGTAAAGGACATTTACCGTCTGCGTTATGAGCACAGGAACGGAATTTCCTGAACGAAGACCCGCATCGAAGGCCTGCGGCCTTCTAACTCTAGACGCAGCGGGAAAAGGTTTCCCCTGCAAATAAAATTAAATTTTTTTCAAAAAATCAGAACGAAAAAACCGTTACGAGCTGCCTTATGTGCAAGTAACGGTTTTTATCTTGAATAAACACTATCCTGCTTCACCATCGGTATGGATTTCAACAGTCCGGGTTGCTGCGTTCCAGCTGATCTGCAAGCCGAACGCCTCAGCTGCTGCTCTAAGTGGAACATAGGTAGTATTTTTTATATTTATAGGTTTTGCATCCGATGGGTTGCCGTCTATCCATAGAGTAGTTTGTCCATCCGCTCTCTTCGCCACTGCGGCTGAACTTGTGCGAATAAGAACACTTCTGGTTGCCCCGTCCCATTGCAGTTCCTGCCCAACCAGCTCTGCAACAGCTCTGACCGGCAGATAGGTCGTATTATTGCGGATCAGCGGCTGGGCATCAGGCTTCGTCAGCACAGATCCATCAAGGGTAATTAATAAAGGACGCTCGGAAGAAACAGTAATCATGCTGCCAGGCCACGAGCCTCCTAGATTAACCGTCAACTCCCCTGCACCGGATAGGACAGGCTTGATCGTTCCATCCACCGCCTTACCGTAGGCAGGAAGCATAAATTCAAAGTTATAGCGCCCGAAGCGCAACTCATCCTGATGGATTAATAAGGACGTCCGGCTTGGATAGTATAAGCCATCTGTAGATTCCAGGGATGAAAATCCACCTCCAGCTGGCGACCAGAAAACATACACCTGTCCGTATTCAGCCCATCCATCCGCTCCTCTTACATGAACCTTCTCACCAATTTTTATGTTTTCCGGACCAATGAACATGCTCTCTCCGGTGACAAGAAGACTTTGCAGCAGGTCGTGAATCTCCTGATTTTCAAGGGTTTTGTACACTCCCCCGTAAACCATGCCGACACTCTTTTCACCCTCCGGATAAAGTCCCACCGATTGACCGTTCGTCAATTCCACCAGCATATCTGTTTCGAAAAAGGATTCAAAGGGATCCAATTCCTCTTTTACTTCTGTCTTGCCTTTGCTCCACACGGTACTCATGATCCGGCTAACTTTAGCCAATTTTTCACGGTCCTCCGGTCTTGCCGCAAACAATGGCTGGTACGTGAGATCCGCATGGCTTGCACTCGTTCTCAGCAGATTGACGGTTTGGAATATGCTCGTATCCGCGGCAGCCGCCTGTGCATAAGCTTCATCCACGGACAATAATGGAGAAATCAAACCAGTTAACAATATTGCAGCCATCAAAATTTGCCTTTTTATCATAATTCCCCTCTTCCTTTCATTTAACATGCCAATAAGACTGCTCTTCACAAAGCTTTAGACGATGTGATATGGAAAAAGTTACTTAAAACGAATGACTGATCAGGAGAAATGTTTTAAAAATAAAATAGGTATTGCCTAAAGGTGGATTAAGGAATATAATTTGCACAGAGGAAAAATTATTTGAGCGGCGCATTTTTTTAAAGTGAAATTTGCCCTAAGGAAACATCTATGCTTAAGGTAAAAATAATTAAAATCAGATTCTGATCTTCAAAGGTGGGATAAACTATGAGTGAGAATGCCGCTGTACAACAGCAGTCTTCTGCCAATCATGCAACTGTTCAATCTGCACATGCTGCTTTAAGCGGCAAAACTCAGGGATTTAAAAGATTACTGCCGTTCCTCGGACCTGCCTTTATTGCGGCCATTGCATACATTGATCCGGGAAACTTCGCAACCAATATCGCCGGCGGTTCAAAATACGGTTATTTGCTCTTGTGGGTCGTGCTGCTTTCCAATTTGATGGCGATTTTAATTCAATCCATGTCGGCCAAATTAGGGATTGCAACCGGAAAAAATCTGCCTGAGGTCGCTAGTGAACGGTTTTCGAAGCCAGTTTCATTTGGACTCTGGATCCAGGCTGAGCTGGTCGTTATGGCTACAGACCTTGCAGAGTTTATCGGTGCGTCTCTGGGCTTATACTTACTGTTCGGCATTCCCATGCTTCCTGCAGCATTAATTGCTGCTGTTGGCTCCTTTGCCATCCTTGAGCTGCAGCGGCGGGGATTCCGTTCGCTTGAAGCAGGCATCACCGGCATGCTGTTCATTGTTGTGCTGGGCTTCGTTGCCCAAATCTTTTTTGCCAAACCGGAAATTGCTCCAGTCCTGCATGGTTTGTTCGTTCCTCAATTTCAGGGGGTGGACAGCATCCTGCTTGCAGCAGGTATTCTTGGTGCAACTGTAATGCCACACGCGATCTATCTGCACTCCGCGCTGACTCAGCGCAGAATCGTGGGCAAAACGGAAGCGGACCGGCGTAAAATTTTCCGTTTTGAATTTATTGATATCCTGATCGCCATGTTTATTGCGGGAGCCATTAATGCCAGCATGCTCATTGTGTCTGCCGCATTGTTCTTCAAAAATGGGTTAAACGTCGAGGATCTTGATGTTGCATTCCAAGGGTTCAATCATTTGGTGGGACCTGTATCAGCAATACTTTTCGGGGTAAGTTTGCTGATTTCCGGTTTATCCAGTTCATCGGTAGGTACCATGTCAGGTGATATTATTATGCAGGGGTTTATTAAAAGACGTATTCCTCTGTACCTGAGACGCTTCATTACGATGATCCCGCCGCTGGTCATCATTGCGTTTGGCATCAACCCAACCTATGCACTGGTTATGAGCCAGGTTGTACTGTCATTCGGGATTGCATTCGCACTAATTCCTTTGATTATGTTTACAAGCAATCGTCAATTGATGGGCAGTCTGGTGAACCGGCGCATCACAACCATTATTGGCTGGTGCGTGGCCGTATTGATCATCGCGTTGAACTTGTTTCTGCTGTATCAGACGTTTTTCGGTTAATTTCGCATTTCGTGAGAATGAGACACTCCACGAACGAACCATTTCTCGAAACGCTGCTGACCTCAAATTTCTGATCATTAATTTTGATAAGGTTGAGAACGGGATTCAATTTCCCCCTGTTCTCAACCTTTTTGTCCTTCATATCTGCGGGTACCATGGGGATTTTTCGCGGATTGGAAGCTCGTTCCTTATTGATCTGCCGATTCGGGCAGCTCATGTGAATCCGCAGACTGCAGTTGAAGTCGTTCCAGCAACTTCCAAAATTGTTCCACCATGACCGACGCCGGATAAGGAATCGAACGGGTAATCCACCATTCCAATAGCCCCGACCCCGCTGAAACTAAAAATTGTACCGTAATTTCCCTGTTCAATTCCCGATCAAAACCGATCGAATCCAGATGCTCGTTCAAGCTTTGTTGAAGCACCGTCTCCATTCGGTTGCGGAACACCATGTTTCCCTTGCTCGTCAGCATCACATTATAAAAAGAAGCATGCTGCTCCAAATATTCAAATGTACGCAGCAGCGCGGCTTTAGAAGTAAAAACCTTCCTCTCTTCCGGCATACAGCTTTGCATCAGCTGATTCAATTGAACTTCCATGCATTGATCGCGCAGATCGTATTTGTCCGTGAAATGCAAGTAAACCGTCCCACGATTTACATTTGCTTCTTCCGCAATTTGATTGATCGTAATACTTTCAAAATCCTTTTCCGACATCAGCTTCATAAAAGCGTCCATAATCGCTTGCCTCGATTTTTGAATACGCCTGTCCATATCATTCTCCCCTTTTATCCAAAAAATGAACATTTCGAAGCCCGCTGTTGAAAAATCAACATCCGCGCCTGTTTTAACCATTGAGCACCATCAATTTCCCTGATACAGTCACTATATAAAACATATGTTGAAAAAACAACATATGATCAATTTAATAGGAGGCATCATCATGAAAGCTATAGCCTTGACAAGCTTTGGAATCCCCGGAACGCTGGAGGAACTGGAAATGCCGATTCCCGCACTCACCGATACACAGGTTCTCGTCGAAATGCGCGCCTCTTCCATCAACCCGGCAGATATTCAATTGCGCAGCGGCGCGATTCTCAAGAGTTCGATGGCTGATAAATTTTCGGCACAATTGCCGCTCGTTCTTGGTGTTGATGTGGCCGGTGTCGTAAAAGAAGTTGGCGCTAAGGTGAGTCATTTCAAGCCGGGGGATCGTGTTATGGGTATGGTTCCGATGGCGATGGGGTCCTACATGGACTATGTTGCGGTGGAGGAAGATCATCTGGCCGTCATCCCGGAAAGTCTTTCCTTCGAAGAGGCCGGAGCCACGCCGACGGTTGCCCTGACAGCATGGCAAGCGTTGTTCGAGCATGGCCGCCTTCAATCGGGACAACGCATCCTTGTGCAAGCCGGTGCCGGAGGCGTGGGTCATGCGGCGGTCCAATTGGCCAAGCAGCATGGAGCGTATGTTATCGCAACCGCGAGGGACTATAATCATGATTTCGTCAAAGGACTCGGTGCGGACGAGGTGATCGACTACACGAAAATCGACTTTGCCACCCACATAACCGAGCCTGTCGATATCGTGCTGGATTCCGCCAAGGATACATCCACTTTCGGTACCGGGCTGCCGGGAGAAATCGGAGAGAAGAACTACTCGGTCATCAAGGATGGCGGCACCTATGTTTCAGTGGTGGCATTTGCGATTAATCAACATCCGCAGGTCCGCGGCATTGATGCACGTTTCTTCCAGGCAGTACCCAACCGGGCCGATTTTGAAGCCATTGTGCGCAGCATGCAAGAGGGCAAGCTGAAAATACACATCGAGGATACCTTCCCCTTCACTGCTCAAGGCCTGCTTCAGGCGTACCGTAAAAGCGAAGCGCAACAAAAACGGGGGAAAGTCATAATATCGAAAAACATGCGGTAAGCATCGTCAGTGAATTCAAAAATTAAATCCGGGCCGGACAAGGGTCTTAACCTTATCCGGCCCGGATGTTCTTGGTACAATAGGCTTTGAGCAGAGAACAGGCTCGAGGTTGAACCAAAAAATCAGCCTTGTGTGTTCTCACTCATCTCATCATAGTTTTTTACGCCCCACAACAGATGATTCTCCATCTTAGTGAGTGCAGAGGGTAAGTCTTTATTTTTTATACTTTGGAAAATATCCATGTGCTCCTGATGACTAATTTCCAAGCTTCTACGACGCCAGCCCTTGCTTGTTATATCGTCCCAAAGGTCATGGATTAAATTTTGCATCATAATTAAAATGCGATTTCCCGCCATTTCGGCCAGCAATTGTTCAAAGGCAAAATGTTGATTGTACTTTGTTGATTTTTTTTCATCTGCTGCATCTTCCTCAACCGAAGTTAAGTAAGATTCAATTTTATCCAGCATGATTGGAGTCGCCCTTTGTATAGCAAGCCGGATAATCTCTAACTCTATAGCCACTCTGGTTTCCATGATTTCTTCGACAAGGATTCTTTTATTGTGAATTTGTCCCTGTATAGGAAGAAGCAGAGATGCCAGATTAACCTCCTTCACATAACAACCTGATCCTTGTCGAACCTCTATGATACCCAGTGCTTTCAATCCGCTTAACGCCTCACGAACTGAACTTCTCCCCACTCCAAAGAGTTCTGACAATTCCCGTTCTGTAGGAAGCTTATCCCCGCTTTTATAACCTTTTTGTAAAATAAAATTGTATAAAGTTTTTGAAAACGGAACTTTTTCTGAATTAGAAGAACTGTCGACCATTTTTTTCTCCCATTAATCATATTTTCATAAGTGAATGCTCACTACTATGAAATAATGTACACTTAATTAATTAAGTATAACATCTTAATATTAATGAGGAAATAGGAGTGACTTCACTGCAATTTAAAGCGCTCAATTTTTCCTACAATTAACAAATAACATAAAATTGCAGCCAGAGCATGAATACCAACATAGACAAGCGCCAAATTAAATGATCCTGTCCCTTGTATAATGTAACCGATTACAATTGGCGTGATAATGCCAGCTATATTTCCGAAAGTATTTAACAGGCCACCGCTAATACCGAGAGCCTCTTTTGGTGCAACATCAGAAACGACACACCAGCCAAGAGCGCCAAATCCTTTTCCAAAAAACGATAAAGACATTAGGAAAATAACAAGTCCTTCCGAGCTGACGTAATTGCAGCCAATCATCGTTATGGACATCAGCATGCCTGCTACTATAGGAATTTTCCTCGCTGCGGTTAAAGAAAAACCTCTTTTAATCAAGTAATCCGAGAAAATTCCACTTAATATACTCGCTGTAAACCCACAAAGCGCCGGTAAAGAAGCGACAAAACCCGCCTGCAGAATGGACATGCCACGCTCTTTGACCAAGTATACCGGAAACCAGGTCAGAAAAAAGTAAGTCATCACATTAATGCAATATTGTCCGATAAAAATGCCCATTAACATACGATTTTTCAGCAGCTTTTTAATATATGGCCATTTCGATTCTTTATTTTCCAGGGTCGCTTTGGCATCCAAATCAACCATGGCTCCCCCTTGCTCGATATACTCCAGTTCTGCCGCATTGATGCGAGGATGCTCTTTCGGACTATAGATCGTTTTCAGCCAAACAATACTTAAGATAACCCCAAGTCCACCCATAAAGATAAAATTGCTTTTCCAGCCATAGGTTTGTGTAACATAGGCCATAATTGGCGAAAAGATAACCGTTGCTCCATATTGAGCTGAAGAGAAGATGGCTGCTGCCGTTCCCCTTTCTTTAGCAGGGAACCAGGAAGCCGTAATGCGGCTATTCGCAGGATAGGCTGGCGCTTCCGCCAAGCCTGTAAAAAATCTTAAAATAAACAATGCCGCGATAAGTGCAGCGCCTGCAAGAAAACCAACGAAGCCTTGAAAAAGTGTAAAAAGGGACCAAAAGAAAATACTGAGGAAATAAATTTTCTTAGATCCAAAACGGTCAAGCAGCCAACCACCCGGAATTTGTGCACCGACATATGCCCATGAAAATGCTGAAAATATATAACCCAGCGAGACCGCATCTATTCCAAGCTCATTTTGCATCGATGGAGCACCGATGGAGATGGCCGCCCGATCAGCGTAATTCAGGGATGAAATGACGAACAGCATCATTATTATAGTCCATCGAACATTACTTTTTTTGACTTGTGAAAGATTCATCATTTAAGCCTCCTTGTTCATGCTCTTTGCTGTCACTTATTAACGAATCCCGCGCTGCAGCAGTAAATCCCTGTTGCTTAAAATACCGCAGTTTTCTTGAATAGGCTTATATTCAAATGATTTGGATGGTTTCCCTATAAGCTTCCCATCCTCTAACCATTCAAGATCACTGCCATATAAACGGGATGTTAATGTATCAGTCAGCTTTTCCTTTACGCTTTTATACTCAACGTTGTCGGACAGGTCCACCATTTCCTTCGGATCATGAACCAGATCAAATAATTGAAATTGATTTCCAACCGCGTAGTAAATGAGTTTAAACCGCTCGGTCCGGATCATCCTGGTAGCTCTGTCATCTTCCCATAGTTCTCCGTAAATGTAATCTCTCTTGTTATTTTTATTAAACAAAGATATTCCTTCCACGGTTTCCGGGATCGGGAGATTGCACATATCCAGCAGTGTAGGCATGATATCCTTCAGTTCCGCCAGACGGTCATCAGTTACATTGAATCCCCAGTCTGCATGATCTTTCGCAGGCACAATGATTAAAGGGATTTTAGCTGCATCTTCATAAAAGAGATTTTTCCCCCATAAATTATGATTTCCCAACATCTCGCCATGATCAGATGTAATGACAATAATCGTGTTATCGAGGACTTTTTCATCCCGAAGCGTCCCTATGATCGACCTTATGGAATAATCAATATGAGTACAGGCTGCATAAAAACCTTTTCTGGCCTTTCGAAGCAAATTCTCCGTTTTAATGTCATACAGACTGCTGTAGTATTTAGCGGAATATGGTGTTGAACCAGCATCCTCGGCCCAATCCGCGACGTAAGGGCTTTCAATATCCACATCATCGTACATATCCAGGAAAACTTGCGGAGGAACAACAGGCGGATGTGGCGCGGTGAAACCGCAGTACCAAAAAGCTGGTTTAGTCGGATCTCTGCGAATAATTTGTTCACACATTTGCCTTGTTGTCCAGCTCGTCTGATGAAGCTCATCCGGCAAGTGCCATGGTCTCGTAATATAATTATTGTTTGACATGCCATGTGCAAAGTCTAATCCTGCATAACCCGCCCTGTTGATAAATCGGGTATAATCATCCTCCCTCATCTCATGGGGAAAGTTAACCTTCCGCCCTTCTTCATTTAAAATGACATCATCGAATCCAATCCGTGCTCGCTGCGGATACACATGCAGTTTGCCAACTGCATAAGTTTGATAACCATTGGTTTTAAATACTTCGGGAAGTGTAGGAACATCCGGCATTTCAAGAAATTCATTAAACGTCCTGTCACCATGCGTTCTTGAGCTTGTTCCCGTCATGATCTCTCTTCTAGCCGGAATGCAAACCGGCGTTGGGCTGTAAGCGTTGTCAAAACTGACACCTACTTTTGCCAGCTCATCAAGTGTGGGTGAAAAAAAATCCTCCCTGCCCTTTCTCCCCAATAAACTGGCTGGCCACTGATCCGCTGTAATAAATAAAACATTTTTCTTTTTATTTCTGTTACTGTCACTCACATGATTTCCTCCTGGCTCTATGGTAGTATCTCTCCATCCACGAACAATTTCCAAAATTTAATCAACCATGAACAACCTCCTTTTAAATTGGTATGACAAATTAATAAATACATATGATGAATATGATTATAAAATATCCTTTAAGAGACTTCAATCATTATTTAAAAATTTCTGCAATTCCTGAAAGCAAAAAATTTGCCGTGATGCCGGAGTCGTTGAAAAATCATTACGATGATAAGCGGATAACGAATGAGAGTTGGATTCATTATATGAACTTGCAGTTATATAACCGATTATTTATAATGGGTTGAAGAAAATAGAGGTGAAGTTGCTATGCTCGACACGTATGCCGTGATCGCCGAACCCTCACGTCGGCGCATCATGGACCAACTGCTGCAAGGCGATTCCAGTGTTACAGAACTTGTCGACGCCCTTGGCATGTCGCAACCGCTTGTCTCCAAGCATCTGCGGACACTTCGGGACAGCGGCCTGGTAAGAGTAAGGGTCGTTGCCCAGCGCCGCATCTATTCGCTCGACGCCGGCCCGCTCGCGGAGGTCGACAGCTGGCTCAGCGCTTATCGGGCTGAGTGGAACAGGCATGTGGACGCACTGGATAGGTATCTTAAACAAAAGAAACAAAAACGGGAGGACGATGTTACATGAATATTAGCGATTCGGGAAATCCGCGGCTAGACAAGGACGGCAACGATTGGGTTCTAGTGCTCACGCGCACATTGAAGCATTCAATCAACGAAGTCTGGACGGCCCTAACCGCAGCTGAGCAGCTTCCGGCTTGGGGTCCGTTTAAAACAGACAGGGATTTAACTACAGTCGGTACAGTACGGCTGGAGCATATCGACATGCCGGAAGAAAACATTATGCAAGGAGCCGTATTGGAGGTGAACGCGCCGCAATTGCTCGTTTTCCGCTGGGGTGACGACATCCTGCGCTGGGAGTTGAGTGACGATGGAGAGCATACTGTTCTCGTCTTGTATCATCGTTTTGCGGACCACAAACAGGCTCCATCTTATGCGGCGGGCTGGCATCTATGCCTGGATGGGCTTATCGGGCTATTGGGCGGCAAGAAAATGCCATCCATGGCGGGCCATAACGCTTACAATTATGGGTACAATGAGTTGTATGCACAGTACGCAAAACAGCTTGGAATTGAGCTGGACTCCCAAGGAGGAAATAATTCATGAACAACGTTTCGAAAATGAAAATCCACAAACCCGCTCATGAAGTGTTTGAGGCTTTCGTAGATCCAGCCAAGATCGGCAACTTTTGGTTCTCGTCGAGCTCCGCCAGATGGGAGCCTGGCAAGACGATTAAACTGCGTTACGAGGAATACGATGCAGAGGGCGAAATTACCGTCACCGAAATCGTCAATAATGAAAAGATCGTGTTCGAGTGGAACTATGGCGAAGACGTGCATACGGTCACGATCACGCTGACCGAGCCGGAGGCCGGAAGCACCGTCGTGGAGATCGTCGAGGAAGGTTTCAAGGACAGCGGCGAAGGATGGATCGAGCTGCTGATCGGCAACAAAGAAGGCTGGGTGTACATGCTTACTTGCCTGAAGGCTTATATGGAATTCGGTATCACGACATTGAGAGCAGCTTTAGTGAAATAGGGCCTCCCCATAGCGACATTTGGATCGGCTCGTTCCATGCTCCTTTTCAGTGGAAGGGGCATTCCCATAGTCATTGAAAATAGATTGGGAATGCCCTTTTTTAAATTTGCTTGTATTTTATAGGACAGCCTTCAATGTCTTGATTTACAAACAATGCTGAACTGTTAATCCGCTTACTCTTAGTTAACGGTTAATGTACGTATTGTATCAGTCGTCTTAGTCATTCATTGAAGGGCATTTTTAACTTGTTGCTCTGAGTTTGAGTGAACCCCAACACTAGAAGTAAAAAAATAAAAAAATATCTATAAAATATTCTCTCTCAACATATAGCCAACGACGGAACCCTTTTCAACTAAATAATCTAATATCACTAAAACGTCCAGCTTTTGTTTTTTCCATTTTCTTATATCTTCTCGCTTTTGGTAAATATGTTTTTTAACAATATTTTCCATATAATATACAGTGTTTGAATCTAATTTTGAGTCCCACAACACCTCATTCTTATTTAACATTTCTGAAATCCAAACTATTCCAGCATATAAGTAGTTGCTGCCAATACTATTTAATAGCTTAGAAAGCGAATATAATGTAGATGGGCAGTGACCTATTTTCCTTGAAACTTCTTTAAAAAAACTTTTGTCTTTCTCTCGGAAAGTTTGCCATTCAGTTGCTGCTTCTTTCCACGGAATACTTGCAAATAGGTAACTTTTTATTATGTCAGCTACATACCAATCCCTTTCTCCCTCTTTAGTGAGTTCAACAATTTTTTCAAAAAAGGTATCCCACACTTTCCAAAATTTATCTTTAGTTTTAAGACTATCTTCAGCAAGAATAAATTGCTCAAAAAATTCTGCAAAAAACTTTGAGCTATTAAAATTATCTACAAACGGCTTCAAATATAAAAGTGCATAACTTTCAGCAGAACTTAAAACCAAGTTTGATAATTTAACTAAAAAATCGTGTTTTAAAGAATAATTAACTTCATCTTCCCTTTCATCTGATGTTAGGTCATTTGCAAATTTAAATATAATTTCTTGCGCTAATTGTATATGTTCGAGACTTTCAGTTCCCAAAGGTATCAATTGGAAGGCAGTTATCAAGGATTCCAAACTTAATTTGTCTATTTTCTCCACATCGCGGATACTAATTTCATTATCTATTATTTTTTGTATATCATTCTCATTTTCCTGAAAAAATGCCTCCAACACTTCATTTTCATTTAATTCATAAATACTATGTCGATACTTTTCTTTCCAAAGCTTTTTACGAACTGATTCATATTTTGGAATTAAAGTTAGATAGCCAATCAAAATAGAATGGGCATCTTCAAAATTCAATTTCCATAAATCCTTAATTATTGCATTGATAGAGAAGTCTGCAAAATCAGCATAATGACCAATACTATGAGGATCAAAAAGTATCATCAATAAAATAAATTTTATCACATCCCTCTCGTCAGGGAATTCTCTTATTAATATTGGCAATACAGAAATTGCAGACTCTACCCCATCCGATATTTGGTACTGATAGTTCGGAGTAAATGAGGAAGCTGCTGCATCCAATATAATATCTTTACAAAAAACCTTGTCCTCTTCATTAAGTAAGTTATAAAAATCCCTGATCAAAACAGAGCACACCTCAGCAGGAATTGAATGATTAAATAGGAAAAAATCTTCATAATCATATTGTTGCTGATTATTAACCGTATCCATTTCAGCAAGTCTTTCAAATTCTGCGATAATATCCTGTGTTTCTTTAAGTGCAAGTTTTGAATTATCCTCATAATTGGAGTACTGCTTATATTGTTCTTCTTTTTTCATTCTATAAATTGCCCATAATTTTAACGAAGTGTACTTCATCTTTGCAGAACTTTGTCTCAATGAACTTTCGCTATATTCACGAACCTCTGGTTCCAACTCGGGATTAAAACTTATAAGAATTTCTCCATCTTTTTCTTCTATAATCGGGCTCATTTTTCGTCTGTCCATTCTCGCTAAGTAAAGCTTCCACGTTTTTGTACTCTCATTTTCAATGTATAATTCTGACAATTCATTGTGAAATGTGTCAAGAACACTCCAGACGGCTTTTTGTCTTTGCACTGCGTCCTCTTCACTGACTTCTTTATTGCTAAAAAATTGATATTCAAGCGCAATGTGCTCAAGGCTCTTAGTTCTATGCTTATCACTACAGGTTTTGATTCGTTCATCTTGATAAAGTTTAGAACTATAATTTAGCCCATATCCAATGGAGTAATTTAATTTTGCAGATTGATCAAGTACCATTCTATGAGTATCATAGAAGAACAGCTCTTTTGACTTAAATAAAACGATTGCAACATTAAATGTTTTTTCCGGGTATGCCAGTACAATACTAACTACAATTGCAGTTACCGATGCTGATTTTGAGTTTTTTAGTAAATACAGTAGACACCCCTCTAGTATTTCAGCATCTGTATTTTTTGCTTCCTCAAAAAGTACTTTCTCCAAAGCCATATGCATTGATTCTAAAACATTTGGTGCAACTTGTGTTCCCCTGTAAATGTTCCATATCCTATTGCAAATATATTGTTTATAACTTTTATTTTCAATTTGAAGTTCGATTGTTGTAACTTCGTCTCGTGCGAAATCAGATTTTGCAAAGCTTTCGACCGTCTTATTCGTAAAATCCAAAATGAATTTAATTGTCTGAGCAAATGAAACTTTTAATAACCAATAAATTGGGGTCTGATAAGCGCTCGCAGGATAATATTTATTTATTCTTTCATCAATGCAAAAGTAGTCTTCAACACCTAATCTCGAGTGAAAAAAATTTCTTCTTTCATTTGATTGAAACCAAAATAAATCTCCTAGTTTTAAAACATATTCCGGTAATACCCTAATAACCTCAAAATTCTTACTTAAAATCAATTCTACTAAATGATAGTAAGGTGACCCATGATCTTTTGATTTATTTGTTAATATCCCATCAAATATTTCAGCTAATTCCGTCTTTAATTCGAAACCACCGTATAGAATAGTCTCAAGAATTTTATCTTTATTGTCATCATAACGGGATAAATGACCATTTTCTTGTATAATCCACTGATAGTATTTCAGAGCAATCAAGCCCGATAATTTTGTAGTTTCACCTTTCTTGAATTTCATATTCCAATCATGGACTACTGGCAAAATAAAACTTATATTATTCAGCCCAATTTCATCCAAGTGTTTAAAAACAAATTCTATTAAGCTTTTCCATCCACTCCCCTTTGGTCTCGTAAAAATATATTTAATAGATAAGAGATCGATATTCTTCATTCCTAATTGCTGAAAAATATCATCGTCCACTTCTTTACAAGAAATTCTTAACAAGAAAGATATCCTTTGTAATAGCTTTTGGTCTTTATTCAAAAATACACTTTTAAATGCATCGAAAAAATATTCGGAGTAATCGCAAAGCAATACCGAAATCATTACTTCGTCCTTCCAGAAACTTGACACCTGCTCATCTTCAATTAGTTCTTCAATGAATTCTTTAATAGACTCAACTTCAAGCAAAAGTTTCTCAGATATCCAATTTCTAAAGCTTCTTCGAATTGGAAGTGTATCTCCAATTCTTTTGAAAAATTCAAAATTGTTATCTCCCCTAATAAATTCGGATTCGATAATCTTTTCTAATGCCCATTCTTCGTAAATATCATGAGAGATAAAGTAACCTGCTGTTTCATAACCAAGAATACCATCCTCAACAAGAGAGTCTAAATTTGGATCATTAGGATCTACTGTCACATAAAAATGGTTTTCATTCGCTCTTTTAAAAGCAATATGCAAAAAAGATTGTTCCCTGGAGGGTTTTGCTTTTTTAATTATTTTATTCCACAATAAATCTTTAAATTTTACATATCCTACATGCTCTTCTTCCGTATAGAACTTCAGGTACTCATTTAAATAAAATGGATTTGTAATAAGATCCAACAACTTAAAATCATTTGGAAGATCAAAATTGTAACTCTCTGCTATACTCCTAATCTCTTCTAAAGTTAATTTGCTAATATGAAAATTCAATGGTTTTAACCGATAATTATCAATAAAGTGAATTTCAAGATCTAATAAATATTGACTCCTCGCAGTAAACACAACTTTCCAATCATTTTTTAGTAATGCTGAGAGAAATTCTTTAAATGGATCTGTATTATTTATATCAATAAGCTTTTCCGTAGAATCAATTACAAATATCTTTTTGCTTTCGCCTTTGTGAATTGTAATAAAATCACTCAAGTTAGAATTCCCAAATAAACGATTAACGTTGGTGATTTCAAATTCATTGGCCTTCAGTATGTAAAAAGGAACGGTATCATTTAATTCATTGTATAATTTTTTTATGACTGCTGTTTTACCTACTCCTCCTTCACCACTTAGTACCACTATTGATTTTTTTCCAATCTCAGTATTCAAATTTTGAAGAAGTTTACTTCTTTCCAACTCTAGTTGGTGTTCATTGAAAACAATAGAGGTTTGAATTTCTGATAATAAAGACTCAGTATGCTTTTTCATATACTTTATTGAATCAATAACAGTCTTTTCTAGGCTGAAAAAGTATTGAGCTATAAGTGAATTATCTAATGTTACAAAAGGTGTTTCGAAAAAACTAGCGGTTCTCCACTCTATTTGAAGATTGAATTTGTTAGCTTCATTTTCAACATCAATCTTAACTTGAGGATCGTTTTGATTTTTCCCTTGTCCCCATTCCTGATTAGTAAAAAAAATTATTTTTGTTAAATTAGGATAGTCTCGGTTACTTTTTTTCAACATTTCAATAAAATCGCTCTTATGTTCCGATAATGTGGTCTCGTAGAACTTTGCCTGCCATCCTATTACTTCGTTTTCTTTTGTTATCGGGTTAGTTTCTATTCCTGATTGATTTTTGTAACGAAAGATACCTGTAGATAAATTAAATTCAACACAAAAAAGTAAATAACACATCCATTCAAAGTTTTTCTGCGGGTTCTCACTAAACTTTGCTTTGAATATATTCCAATCTGGTTTAGTTATCACTACGTTCTCCTCCTTGTATGTTAAGAGCATCTCCTGATTTGGGGTTGCTCTTTTCCTTTTGCTCTTTGAAAAATGAATAAGTTGAAAT